>JBIKUY010000098.1:0-6708 GCA_044347355.1 Prochlorococcaceae cyanobacterium
GTGAACACACCGTGCTGCCGGGGCCGGGAGAGATCGCTGTGCTGGCGACGGGCCCGCTCACCAGCGAGCCCCTGGCCCACCAATTGCGCTCCTTCACCGGCCGGGCCGACTGCCATTTTTTTGATGCCGCCAGCCCGATCGTGGAGGGCGAGAGCATCGATCTCTCGGTGGCCTTCCGCGCCTCCCGCTACGACAAGGGCGACGCCGACTACATCAACTGCCCGATGACCAAGGAGCAGTTCCTCGCCTTCCGCGAGGCGCTCCTGGCGGCCGAGCAGGCCGAACTCAAGGATTTCGAGCAGGAGAACGCCACCTTTTTCGAGGGCTGCCTGCCGATCGAGGAGCTGGCCCGCCGCGGCGAAGACACCATGCGCTACGGCCCGCTCAAGCCGATCGGCCTGTGGGATCCGCGCTGGGGCGACGTGAACGACCGCGAGGTGCGCCGCGCCAACCGCGCCTATGCGGTGGTGCAGCTGCGCCAGGAGGACAGGGACGGCCGCCTCTGGAACCTGGTGGGCTTCCAGACCAACCTGAAATGGGGCGAGCAGAAGCGGGTGCTGCGGCTGATTCCGGGCCTGGAGAACGCCGAGTTCGTGCGCTTCGGCGTGATGCACCGCAACACCTTCCTGGAATCCCCCCAGCTGCTCGATCCCACCCTGCAGTTCCGCACCCGGCCCACCCTGCTGGCGGCCGGCCAGATCACCGGCACCGAGGGCTATGCCGCGGCGGTAGCCGGCGGCTGGCTGGCGGGCACCAACGCCGCCCGCCTGGCCCTTGGGATGGAGCCCCTCAGCCTGCCGCCCACCACGATGATCGGCGCCCTCACCCACTTCATCGCCACCGCCCCCTGCGGCGGCGAGGGCAAGCGGGGCGGCTTCCAACCGATGCCGCCCAACTTCGGCCTGCTGCCCGAGCTTTCGGAACGGATCCGTGACAAGCGGCGCCGCTATGGCGCCTACCGCGACCGCTCCCTGGCGGATCTGGCCCCCTTCACACGGGGCGAGGCAGATGGGGCGGCCCCGGCGGATCTGGGCCTGGCGGCCGCCGCCGCTCCCTAGGGCCGTTCAAGACCCGCCGCTCACGCCACGCCGTTGGCACGGAACCACGCCCGCATCTGTTTCCAGGCTTCGGCCGCTTCCCGGGCCCGGTAGGTGGGCCGGTCGTCGGCATGACGGCGTGGGGGGCATCGGGGAACACCTCGATCCTGCCCGGGCTGCCTGCGGACTCGAGTGCCTTGCGCATCCGCTCAACGCTCTCAAGCGGGATCCCGTCGTCCTTGCTCCATAGAGCCCCAGGACAGGGGCCTTGAGGCGGCCGGCCAGGGCGATCACCTCGGTGGGTTGCAGGTCGGTGGTGGTGCCGGTCAGGCGGCATACCAGGCCACACCGGCCCGCAGCCGCGGGTTGTGGGCGGCGTAGAGCCAGGTGACCCGGCCGCCCCAGCAGAAGCCCATGATCCCGAGCCGGGCGGGATCGCCTTCGCCGCTGGAGGCTGCCCAGGCCGCGGTGGCATCCAGATCGGCCATCACCTGGGCATCGGGAACGCGGGCGACGACGGGAAGGTTGGACGGGATGTCCGGCAGGCGGCTCACGTCGCCCTGGCGCGCGAACAGGTCGGGAACGATCGCCAGGTAGCCGAGCCGGGCCAGACGGCGGCAGACGTCCTGGATGTGGGTGTGCACCCCGAAGATCTCCTGCACCACCAGCACGGTCGCCCGCTGCTTCGCCCCGCCGGCCGTACGCGATAGGCGCCGATGGAGCCATCGGCGGTGGAAACAGAGATCCAGCCGGCATCCAGCCCCTGCTCGGGCGTGGTGATCGTGGAGGCGGCCAGCGGCCCTGCCGCCAGGACGAATCCGGCCAGAAGCCCTCCCTTCAACAGGTCGCGGCGGGCCAGGCGGCGAGAAGCGCCGTTGCTCTCGGGAGGGAAAGCCATGGGGACAGGGCGCGCGGAACGGGGAGCGCACACCGCAAGGGCCCCGAACGGGCAGCGAATCTGCAGGAAACACTCAGCAGGTGGCGGAATGCTCACCTTTGTCAACCCGTCGAAATACTCCTTTACACTGAGCTCTACACGCATCCCCCCCATGTCCTCCTCTCTCAACGCCGACGACCGCTGGTTCCTCAACACCGCTGCCCGTCAGATCCACCAGGAGCAATTGCAACGAGCCGAGCTGTTCAACGGCCGTGCTGCCATGCTCGGCTTCGTGATCGGCGTTCTCACCGAAGCCCTCACCGGCCAGGGGATCCTGCACCAGATCGGGCTCGGTGCCCTGCTCTCGCAAGGCTGACCATGGACCTCCAACCTGGAACCTTCGTTCGGCTCGAAGGCCGTCCTAGCGACACCTACCAAATCGTCAGCATCGACGACTATTCCGACAGCTGCTGGGTGCGCCGCTGGCCCCTCCCCCGCCAGGGTTCCCCTGTGTTCTCCGTTTCCCTCCATGAGCTGACCGAGACCCTTGCCAGCTGGCCCGCGGCAGCCGCGGCCTGATCCAGCCGGGGGCTGCTGCCCCCGGCCCTTCAGAGGAATCCGCCTTGATCCCCGTCCGCTACATCGTCAACGTCCACCTGCTGCAGAGGGCCGGCTCCCTTGCGCTGGTCGCAGGATGCTGCGCCCTGATCGCTGAGTCGGTCGCCCTCTCGGGACTGCTGCGCTGACGGGATGACTCTGGAGCGCATCGCGGTGACGGCTACCGCTGGCTGCAGCAACCGATGCTGCCGCGGCCCACGGCGATCCGGTGGCCGTGCTGGCCGCCGAAGGGGGACTGCCGGAGGCGATCTGGGCCGGCGCCACTTACCACCCCGATGCCCTGTTGCTGGAGCGTAGCGATGGTGCCGTGCTGCGCCACGGGGGCGGTCGGCCGGCTGCCGTCACCCGGGAGCTGCCGGCCTTCGAGAGCCTGCTCACGGCGGTGACCAATCCACCGGAGGCCCCGGAGGCCTTCCGTCTCCGCCGGGAGCTGCTCGGCTGGCCCTTCGACGACGGATTCCGCACCGATGCCGCTGCGCCCGCGCACGATCGAGGAGGTTGGGGATGGGAAAGGGTTCCATGCCGCGATCGACGACGCCTTCCCTGGGTGCCGCATCGCCGGTGCCGCATCGCCGTGGATGGGAGCTCGCCCCGTTCCGGCTGCAGATGGAACAGCCGCGCCTGCCCCCTCTGCTGATGCCCAACGAGCCGTTGAACAGCCTGCATCCGGATCTGCTCCTGCCCTTGGCCCGTCTCATCCGCGCCGCAGCCACCCGCACCCAGGTGTGGGTGGTCGCCCACACCCCGCCCCTGGAGCGGGCCGCCTGGCGCTGGCCGGCGGCCATCCCTAAGGTCGTGGCCGGTGTTTCCCTCCTCGATTGAGCGCTTCTTCTCTCTCCCAAGGCGCCACCGTCCACCCGAGCGTCCCCTTCGCCAGGGAGGGCGAGGGTTGGGATGTCGTGGTGATCGGCTCCGGCATCGGCGGCCTGGTAACCGCCACCCAGCTGGCGGCGAAGGGTGCCAAGGTGCTGGTGCTGGAGCGCTACCTGATCCCGGGGGGCTCGGGCGGCAGCTTCAAGCGCGAGGGCTACACCTTTGACGTGGGCGCCTCGATGATCTTCGGGTTCGGAGAGAAGGGCCACACCAACCTGCTCACCCGCGCCCTGGCCGACGTAGGCCAGCACTGCGCCACGGTGCCTGATCCGGCCCAGCTCGAATACCACCTGCCCGGCAACCTCACCGTGGCCGTGGCCCGCGACTACGAACGGTTCATCGCCGACCTCACCGCCCGCTTTCCCCATGAAGCCAAGGGGATTCGCGCCTTCTACGACACCTGCTGGCAGGTGTTCCGCTGCCTCGACGCGATGCCGCTGCTCTCGCTCGAGGATCCGGCCTACCTGGCCAAGGTGTTCTTCCGAGCGCCCCTGGCCTGCCTGGGTCTGGCCCGCTGGCTGCCGGTGAACGTGGGCGACGTGGCCCGCAGGCACATCAGCGACCCGGCGCTGCTGAAGTTCATCGACATGGAGTGCTTCTGCTGGAGCGTGATGCCGGCGGATCTCACGCCAATGATCAACGCCGGCATGGTGTTCTCCGACCGCCACGCCGGCGGCATCAACTACCCCAGGGGCGGGGTGGGGGTGATCGCGGAGAAGCTGGTGGCCGGCCTGGAAAGCCACGGCGGCAGCATCCGCTACGGCGCCCGCGTCACCAAGGTGTTGATCGACAAGGGCGAGGCGGTGGGCGTGCAGCTGGCCAGTGGCGAGCAGCTGCGCGCGCGCCGGGTGGTAAGCAACGCCACCCGCTGGGACACCTTCACCACCCCGGAAGAAGGGGGGGAGGTGCAGCGCCCTGCAAGCACGGGGCTGGTGGATTCCGCCCACACCCCCAGGAGTGAATCCAACTGGCGACGCCGTTACAGACCATCGCCATCGTTCCTGTCGCTGCACCTGGGCATCGATGCCGGTGTGGTACCCGAAGGATTCCACTGCCACCACCTGTTACTGGAGCGCTGGGAGGACATGGAGGCCGAGCAGGGGGTGGCCTTCGTGTCGATGCCCACCCTGCTGGATCCCTCCCTGGCGCCGGCGGGCCGCCACATCCTGCACACCTTCACCCCCAGCTCCATGGAGCATTGGCAGGGGCTCTCGCCCGCGGCCTACCGGGCCAAGAAGGAGGCCGACGCCTCCCGCCTGATCGCTCGGCTGGAGGCGATCCTGCCGGGATTCAAGGATGCCATCCGCCACCAGGAGATCGGCACCCCCCGCAGCCACCGCCGCTTCCTCGGCCGCATGGGCGGCAGTTATGGGCCGATCCCAGCCCTGCGGCTACCGGGCCTGCTGCCGATGCCGTTCAACCGTACCGGCCTGAAACACCTCTACTGTGTGGGGGATTCTTGCTTCCCCGGCCAGGGGCTCAACGCCGTGGCCTTTAGTGGCTTTGCCTGCGCCCACCGCATCGGTGCCGACCTGGGGATCAATCCCTGGGCCTTGCCGGCCTGACACCCGATGCACTGGCAGCTCCCTGGAATCCTGCGCAGTTGGCTGAAACAGGAACGCCAGGCCTTAGCCAGTCCAGGCTGGAGCGCCATGCTGATGATTGCCACACCGCTGCTCCTGCTGCTGGTGGGGCTTGAGGGAGTGCGGCGGCTGCATGAGAAGGGCCAGCAACTGGAAGAAAAACAGAATCATGGCCTCGATCTGCTGCACTGGATGGCCGAAGAGCAGCACCGCACCGCCCTCGACTGGGCCCATTGGGACGACTCATTCACCTATGCGGAGGGGAGCAATCCCAATTTCCCTAGTACCGACATGGACACCACTGCATTGCTCTCAGAGGGAGCTGTAATGGCAATCTGGGGTCCGGCTGGCCAGCTGCTGGCAATCCGCGGCGGAGCCCAGCAAGACCCGGCGAGACGCCGCGAGCTGCAGCGCTGTCTCAGTGACGTGGACGGCCAGCGCCGCAGCAGGGGTGCAGACCACATGAGCATTCTCTGTGCTGGGGGTGATCAGCTTTACGTTGGTGCCCTCGAATCACTCCGCGATAACACTGGAAGTCGCCACAGCAACGCCAGCCTGGCGTTTGTGGTGCCCTTGCTCAACACGGACAGCGGCAAACCCTTGGCGGCCTCCCTGCGGACGCTGCGCTCCGAACTGCTGCTAACGGGTGAGACGGGTGGCAGAACAATCACCGCTAGGACCCTATCGCCGCCGCTATGGACGACGGGCGGCCAGAAGGCCAGGGTGTTGCCGCCGGCCACCCTCAGCAACACCCTTCCAGCCCTGCTCCCGTTGGTCGGTCTGACCGCAGCCAGCGCAGCCATCGCGCTCGGGCTGCGTCTGCAGTGGATGCTCGGCATGAGACGCCAAGTCCTGCAAGCCCGCCGGTCGGATCTCACCCAAGGGCGCCGGATCCGCAGGATGCACCGAGAGATCAGAAACCTTCTGGAGCAGGGGCAAAGCCAGAACCGATCTGATCAGGTGGGCGCCTTCGCCCGCCTGCTCCAACAGCAGAACACTGAACGGAATGCGGTCAACGGGCCTAAAGCGATCAACGCCATCGGGCCGAGGCCTGAGGCGCGTCTTGTGCAGAAGGTGGAGAACCTGCTCGCCAATGCTCGTGGCCTTGTGCTCAACGACATTCTCACCGGCCTGCCCAACCGCAGCTATTTCCTGCAACAGCTCAAATGGGAGAGTGAACAGTACGGCAGTCAGGGAATTCCCCTGGCACTGCTGTTCATCAATATCGACCGTTTCAAACGCATCAATGAAACCTACGGCCATAACGCCGGGGATCGGGTACTCCAGCACGTAGCCAGGGAGTTGAACGGATTGATCCAGCCGCACGACTTTCTGGCCCGTTTCGGCGGTGACGAATTCGGCCTCATTATCAATACCAGCGATCTGCAGGAACGCAGCGAGTCTGCGATCCGCGATCTGGCAAGCAAGAGGGCACGCAGCCTGCTGGATCAGTTTAATCGTCACATCAAACTTGATCCCGATCATCTGAACATCAGCCTCAGCATCGGCATCGCCCTCAGCGACCTGAGAGGAAGCAGCCCTGAAGAACTGATTCGCCGCTCGGATCAGGCCATGGTGATCGCCAAGCAACGGCGCACTAGCGCCATCTCCGTGTTTGACATCAACTGCGATGCCCACCAGCTGCCTGACTATCGCCTGTTTAATGCCCTGGAATCGGATCTCAATGATGCTTCAGAGCATTTCCAGGTCCTGTTTCAGC
>JBIKUY010000089.1:0-6967 GCA_044347355.1 Prochlorococcaceae cyanobacterium
ACTTATCGCGGCTGAGCAAGCTACGGGTGATCTTCTGCTCGGACAATCGCTTCACCCGGCTGCCCGAGGTGCTGGCCTCCTGCGCTCAGCTGGAGATGGTCGGATTCAAAACGAACGCCATCCAAGAGGTGGCGCCTGCCGCACTGTCACCCGGGTTGCGCTGGTTGATCCTCACGGACAATCAGATTTCGGTGCTTCCCGACTCCATCGGCAACTGTGCGCGCCTGCAAAAACTGATGTTGGCCGGCAATCAACTGGAAGACTTGCCGGAAGCGATGGGCGACTGTGTTGGGCTTGAGCTCCTGCGGATTTCAGCCAACCGGTTCAAGGCGTTGCCGGAGTGGCTGCTGCACTTGCCCCGGTTGACTTGGTTGGCGTTTGGCGGAAATCCGGTTTCAGCGGTGCCGCAGGCCCCGCGTTCGGCCACGGGCCGCCTCCATTGGGGGGATCTGGTGTTGGGTGAACAGCTCGGTGAAGGCGCCTCGGGAGTGATCCACAAGGCGCACTGGCAGCCGTCGCCGCAGGACGCCGGGCATCCCGTGGCGGTGAAACTGTTTAAGGGGGCGGTCACCAGTGACGGATTTCCCGCGGAAGAAATTGCGGCCTGTCTGGCGGCGGGCAACCACTCGCACTTGATCGGGGCCATTGGTGAACTCACCGGGCACCCAGAGGGCACCAGCGGCTTGGTGATGCCATGGGTCGACCCAGGGTTTCGGAGTCTGGCCGGCCCGCCCAATCTGGCGACCTGCACCAGAGACATCTACGGGGACGGCCAGCGTTTCTCCCTGTCCTTGGTGCTGGATCTGGCGAAGGGATTGGCCGCTGTTGGTGAGCACCTGCACGCCCGTGGAATTCTGCACGGGGATTTTTATGCGCACAACGTGCTGTATCGCCCCGAGGGCGCCTGCTACTTGGGCGACTTCGGCGCGGCCTCCTTCTACCCCCCTCAGGCAGGTGGAGACACCAATCCATTCGAAGCGCTGGAGGTGCGCGCCTTCGGCTGCCTGCTGGACGAACTGCTGCAGCGCCTGGAACCCGGCCATCACGTGCTCCTCCCATCGTTAAAAGCGCTGCAACGCCGCTGCATGGAGCCCGTTGCGGCGAGCCGGCCCCGGTTCGCCGAGCTGGTGGCAACCCTGGAATCACTGTGAAGTGAAGCGAGCTGGTCTGGTTGTTCTGGGCAGTCCCGAATGCAAGGCCGCAGGCGTCCAGGCCAGCCGCTCAATCGCCGGCATCGGCCAGATCCGGATCGATCAGCCCATGGGAGAGAGCTTCATCGCGCCTACTCAGCAAGCGTGCCGCCCGCAGGTCGTCCTGCGCCTGCCGCTGCCACAGCCGGGCCCGATGCCGAGCACCTTCCTGGCTCACGGAAACGCACTCCCGGCCAGCAGCGGAATCGCCTCTGCCTTCACGCTGCGCCAGAAGGGCGCATCGCCGTGGTTCAGCAGCAGCGGCTTGCCGGCCACCAGTGGCTGCACCGGCAGCCGACAGTCCATCAGGGCCTCAAGCACACGGGCAGGTTGCCGGCCTGGATGACACCGGGCCAATCCGCCAGCAACGCTGGGTCGATGTGGGGGCTGCGGAGTCTCGCGTTCACGGTGCGCCTCGCTCCCAAACCAATCGTGGCACCACACCAGGATGATCGGTCCACGGGCTGATGGCGACTTCACTCCAGGCGTGGACTGAGGCAGTGGCGGCAAGGATCTCCAATGTTTCGAGCTGGCGGACTCGTGGTGGCCAGGGAGGCATCCATCCAAAGCTTGGAGGCCGCCTCGCTAGAGCCGGCCAGGCCCCCCCTCCTGACCTGGGCCCACTTCCTGAGCGTCCAGCGCCGAGCTGAGGCGGCGCCGCAGGAAGGCGGCCACGGCAGGGTCGCTGCTCAGGGCAATCGCCCGCTCGCCGGCCGCGTGGGCCCGCTGCCAGCGGCCCAGCTGCAGCAGCAGGTCCAGGCGCAGGGCCCGCCAGGGTTGGTAGCCGGCGGTGGGGTCGCTGGTGGCGAGCTGCTCGAGCGCAACCAGCCCGGCCTCGGGCCCCTGCAGCTGGGCCAGCACCGCCGCCCGGCTCACCCGGGCGCCGAGGCTGGGGGCGATGGCGAGCAGCGCGTCGTGCAGCCGCAGCAGGGCGGGCCAGTCGATCCGGCCCGCCACGGCCCGATGGGCATGCACCGACTGGATCGCCGCCTCCAGCTGGAAGCGTCCCAACCGGCCGGCCGCTGCTGCCTGGTGCAGCTCGGCCTCGGCCTCCGCCTGCAGCTCCTGGTTCCAGAGGCGGGTATCCTGCTCCTGCAGGGGAACGTAGGCACCCTGGCCATCGCGGGCGGCACGGCGGCGGGCCCGGGCGTGCAGCAGCAGCGCCAGCAGGCCGCGCCCCTCGGGATCCTGCGGCAGCAGCTCCACGCACAGGCGGGCCAGCAGGATCGCCTCCTCGGCCAGTCCGGCCGAGCCGGGGTGATCCGAGCCGGTGGTGAACGCCGCGTAGATGGCCTGATGCACCGCCGCCGCCCGCTCGGGCAGGGCCGCGGGCGGCGGCAGCACGAAGGGGATGCGGGCGTCGCGGATCTTCGCCTTGGCGCGCACCAGCCGCTGGCCCATGGTGGCCGGGGCCACCAGAAAGGCGGCGCCGATCCGGGCGGCATTGAGCCCCAGCACGGTCTGGAGCATCAGCGGCGCCTGGATGGCCCCATCGATGGCGGGGTGGGCGCAGAGGAACAGCAGCCGCAGGCGGTCGTCGGGGATGGCTGCCGCTTCGCCGGGGCCGGCGCCTGCAATGGTGGGCATGGTGAACGGCTCCTCGAGCAGCAGCGGCAGCAGGCGCTCCTGGGTGCGCACGCGGCGGTGGCCATCCAGCCAGGAGCGCCGGGCCGCCACCAGCAGCCAAGCCTCCGGGCTATCGGGCACACCGCGCCGCGGCCAGTGGCGCAGAGCCGCCAGGAAGGCCTCGCTCAGGGCGTCCTCCGCCGCGGCGGGGTCGCCGCAGCGGGCGGTGAGCCAGGCCACCAGCTTCCCGTAGGAGCGGCGGGCGGCCAGCTCGGCCAGGCGGCCCGCCTCCATTCAGCTCGCCTCCATCGCCAGCACCGGACGCACCTCCACGGCGCAGCGGCTGGCGGCCGGGCAGCGGGCTGCCCAGCTGAGCGCCGCGTCCAGGTCGGGCACGTCGATCAGGAAGAAGCCGCCCAGCTGTTCCTTGGTGTCCGGAAAGGGGCCGTCCTGCACCTGGGGCGTGCCGTTCTCCAGCCGCACGGTGGTGGCGGTGTGGGTGGGATGGAGGCATTCGCCGCCGCGATGCACGCCGGCCTCCTCGAGGGCCCCGGCGTAGGCGGCATAGGCGGGCATCAGGCCGGGCCTCGCGGCGAAGTCGTCTGCTGTTTCGTAAATCAGAACGGCGTACTGCATGGTGAGAGGGGGTGGGCGGGTGTCCCCCGGCTGGGGGGTTCACCGTCCTGACGGTTGGGGCGGCGCCATTTCGACAGGTGGAGCCGCAGCACGCACTGTGGGCAGGGGCCAGGCGCGCATCAAGTGTGGCGCCCCAGGAACAGGTGATTGGCAGACCTGAGAACTCCACAGGAGAGGCTGCCTTCCTTGCCAGGGCGCTTGAATGGACAGGTCGCCGTTGTCTCCGCCAGAACGGTCGTTCATGAACGGATCTGACGGATTCCGCTGGTGGCACGCTGTGCTCATCTTTGTGTTGGCGAACGTCGCCAGCGCACTGCCAGCTGGGTTCGCTGGGGACTTCGCCTTCTACAACGCATTACGGCAGCCAGCCATCGCACCGCCAGGCTGGGCATTCGCTCCTGTGTGGTTGGTTCTCAACGTCACGTCGCTGATCGCCCTCTCACGCATCGCCCATTCACCGGCGCGATCGGCTGGGAGAACGCTGTTCCTGTGCTCTGAGGGGGTTGGCTGGCTGCTCTTCGCCGCGTTCACCACCCTCTTCTTCCTGCTCCGTAGCCCGGTGCTCGGGGCAGCGGACACCCTCGCCGGGCTCATCGCCGCAGCCGTGAGCCTGGCGTGTGCCTCTCGGCTCGACCGCCTTTCGGCAGGGCTGATCCTGCTGCGGGTGTTGTGGCTGCTGTTGGCTGGGACTGTGGCGATCAATGTGGCCTTGTTCAATGCGGATGCGTTCCTGGGAACGGGGCCGCTGCTCTGTTGAAACGTCCACCAGGGCCATCCATCTGAGTCGCGGCTCAACAACTCCCATTGCCTTCAACAGCCCCATGTGGCGCCGTGCTGGCGAACAATGGGCCGCTCACCATGGTGAGACGTGGAGGATATAGCCAAAGAGTCACCGGCCTGAGCGAACCATATCAGGAACTGCCTTGGACTTGATAGAGAGAAAAAGTGAATGCATCATCCTTGAATTGATAGATCACGTCTGGCCGCAGGCCCTGCTGTTTCATTGCAGCAACAAGCCGATCACTTGGATTGTAGGCAAAGACAGCACCGCTGGCTGCAGGGAGCACAAGAGTTTCTGGCTGGGTTGAAAGCAGATAGCGAGCGTCCGGGCGTAATCGGTGGCTGATGGGCAAGATCACGCCAAGCGGCACATCGGAAACGACTAGCGGGCTCTGCAAGCGATTGATGATTTTCGAACTATCCACGTCGTATTGAGACCAGCCCCACCACGTGTCAGAATGAACTGCGATCACACAGCTTGTGATACCCACTCCCATGAGCAGCGCTCCCACCAGAAACGGCCAGATTGTTGCAGATAACTTCCGTGATCTCTGGGTGAAGGATTCAACCAAGAAATACGCGACTGCCACGTTCATCCCCACATAGCCAGGCAGGAGGTATCGTGGATGCACAGATAATCTGGTAATCGACAGGAGATCGGCTGCGATCAGCGGAATCGCCGTCACACCAATCAGCAGAACAACAAAGAGCCATATTCGCCGAGGCGTTCGGCGGCAGAGAGTGATAACAGCGGCAATGATGAGCACTGCCACTGGGAGCGCCAGATAAACCAGAGTGTCATCGTGGCGAAAATGCCATGCAATGAACAGTTGGCAGATGTTGACGCCCCAGGCTTGCACCAACGACAGAAAGGCCAATGGCGCCTGAACCCATCCCGTTGTTGCCTGAACCGTTTCGCGATGGCCCCAGATTGTCCATAGCCATGGTGAAAAGGAGGCGATCGCAGCACACGCTACGAGCATGAATCGCTTCACAGCCTTGTCAAGAATGAACCCCTCGATCGCAATCAAATAGATTCCATGCGCAATAATCAAGAAGATGAACAGGATATGGCTATACAGCCCCGCAACAAGCGTCACGCCATACCAGCCCCAGCTCCAGGCAGATCTGAGACGGATGGCCCGCAGAAATGCCACACTCGACACCAGAATAATCACCATCCAAAGGCTGTATTGGCGCGCTTCCTGGGCATACCGAAGATACAAAGGAGATACGGCAGCAAGGCCGATAGCCATCCAACCCACCGCTGAACCAGGAGTTGATCCCGTCGTTGGACATGCGGAACACCCTGCTTGCAGACCCACCGATGGATCACTGAACAGCTCCCGGCAGAGCCTGTAGAGGGCCGGAAACACCAGCAGGCTGATCAACGCCGGCAGCGCTCGCATGGCGGCGATGGAAGACCCAAACCATCCCGCCCACCGATGAGCGATCACGTAGTACAAGGGTGGATGCTGGGAGTTTTCGGTTGCTAGACCCTGAATCGTGTCAACAGCATGCTTATCGGCAGACCACTGCTGAAACCTTTGGATCTCCTCCGCCCGAAGCACCCTGCCGGTGTACAGGCTCTGAACTGCTTCTCTATATCGAGAACCAGAAACACGCAGCGAAGTATAGGTTTCATCTTGCCAGTATGGCTTTATGTCCAGATTGCAAAAACGGAGCAGAACGCCTACCAACAGGACAATGATGAAGACCATCTTCAGTCGCCCTGGGAACGTCATCGGCTTCATCGGGCTTCCCGGGCGGAGTCAGTCATGGCATCGATCCATGGAATTGCTGGACAACAAGCGCGGAAGCCCCTGGTCTTCTTACCTGACCAGTCGTTTACCATCCTCTGCCCAACTGCTGCGGCTCAGGCGGGAGGCGAGGATCCGCGGAAGCGATGGCCGGATCGCCAACGGTGGTGCCCCATCGTGGCCGAGCAAGCCTGAGCCCCCGGGCTCCGGTGTCAGGATGGACTTCGGTACCGCCGAGGCGTCATGCGGCATCCGGCAGAGCGCCGCCGGCAGATCCGCTCGGTGCGGCTGCAGCGGCAGGGCGGGGTGCTCCAGGCAGAGCACTTCCAGCGCTGGCACCGCCACTGGCGGGAGCCGTACCGCTTCATGCTCGCCATCCCCTGGCCGGGGTTTCTGCTGGTCATCGCCGCCAGCTACGTGCTCCTCAATCTCCTCTTCACGGGGCTCTACGCCCTGGACCTGGGAGGCATCGGCGGGACGCCGATGGGGAAGACCATCACGGTGCTGGACGCCTTCTTCTTCAGCGTGCAGACCCTTGGCTCGATCGGCTACGGCGTGCTCCACCCCACCAGCCTGTGGGTGAATCTGGTGGTCACGGTGGAAGCCTTCCTCGGGCTGTTGTTCATTGCCGTCACCACCGGCCTGGCCTTCGCCCGCTTCTCCCGCAGCCGCGCCCGGCTGCTGTTCAGCCGCCTGGCCACGATTGAGCCCTGGCAGGGCTACCCCACCCTCACCTTCCGCGTGGCCAGCGTGCGCCAGACCAGCCTCGTGGATGGCCGGATCAAGGCGTCGCTGGCGATCGACGACAACTGCCCGGACGACCGCACCATGCGCCGCATCGTGCCCCTGCCCCTGGTACGCGACCAGTCGATCAGCCTGCAGCTGATGTGGACGGTGATGCACCGCATCGATGCGGACAGCCCGCTCCATGGCCTGAGCAGAGAGGAACTGGAGCGGCGCCACGGCGAAATCCTGGTGGCCTTCCAGGGCATCGACGAGATCCTGCTGGCGCCGGTGCACTTCCGCTGCACCTAC
>JBIKUY010000366.1:0-2751 GCA_044347355.1 Prochlorococcaceae cyanobacterium
CGGCGCGTGGCCGGGGTGATCAGGCCGTCGCGCTCCAGCGCGCAGAGCAGGCGCATGGCGCCGTTGCCCTTGCCGAACATCAGCATGAACGACTCCTTCTCGGTGGGTGCGGCCGTGGCCGCTCCGGCCTGGCTGAGCAGCAGGGCCAGCGCCAGGGCCCGCCCCAACTCCCGCCCGAGGGCCGGGCGCCCCTTCAAGGCTCCTCGTCCTCGAGCAGCAGCTGCTGAAAAGCGGTGTACAGATCGCCGTGGGCGGCGGCCAGTTTCGGGTCGGGCCGGCCGATGGCGGTGTCGCGCCGCCTGGCTTTGGGCGTTGGCATTTCCGGGGCTGTGGGGCTGCCGCTGCTGGCTGCTGGACTGGGCCCACCGGCGGCGGGGCGCTGGCGGCGCTGGCCCTCCACCTGGCGCAGCCGCTCCATCAGGTGGGGCGGCACCGTGCCATCGGCGCTGGCCTCCATCAGCTCGCGGAACAGCTGTTCAGGGTCGGTTTCCGTCTCCACCTTGTGGCGCGGTTCGGCCGCCCGGGCCCGGGCACTGGGCTGGGGCTTGGGCTCCGGTTTCGGCAGCGGCTGGGGCAGGCTGCGGTCCAGCTCGCGCAGGCGCTCGAGGCTGCGGGGATCGAAGGCCATCTCAGCTGCAGCCCAGGCTGGCGCGGGTGTGGCGTCCCGTGATCGGGTTGGTGCCGTCGGCCACGGCGCAGAGGGCCTTGAGGGCATCGCCGCGCAGGGGCACGTTGGTGAAGTCGGCCCCGGTGATGGTCACCCCCTCGAAGCGGGTGTTGAAGGCGAAGGCGTCCTCCAGCACCGCATTGGTGAGGTTGGTGCCGTTGAACACGGCCGAGTCGAGGGTGGCTTCGCGCAGGTTGGTGTCGCTCAGGTCGGCGTCCTGCAGCTTGGCCCCGAACAGGCTGGCCCCCTGCAGGTCGGCGCCGGAGAGGTTGGCGTCCCGCAGATTGGTGAGGTTGAAGGTGGCGCCGCGCAGGTCCTGGCCGGAATAGTCGGCGCCGATCAGCACCTGCTTGGCCACATCCACCGCCGCGCTCACCGGCGCGGTGAGGGGCCCGGCCAGCAGGAGCAGCAGCAGCAGCAGCGGCAGCCAGAACCCTCCCGGCGAGGGGCGCTGCCGGCTGGGGGGGCTGGCCAGGACGCGGTGGCGGAAGGGGCCCATGGATCCTCGAGGAACGGCGGGGATGGCTGTGGTGGCAACCCTAGGAAGGCGTCTTCATGCCCGGCCCATGCCACCGGCGTCAGGCCATCTCCGGCTGCAGGGGGGCTGGGCGGAACAGCGTGCCCTGCGCCTGCTGCGCAGCCGGGGCTGGCGGCTGCACTCCCGCAACTGGCGCTGCCGCTGGGGCGAACTCGACCTGGTGCTGGAGAAGCCGGGCCGCCTGTTGCTGGTGGAGGTGAAGGGCCGCAGCACCGGCGTGGACGGCTGGGGCGTGGCGGCCCTGCAGCGGGGCAAGCGCCAGCGGCTCGAGCGGGCCTGGCTGTGCTGGCTGGCCGCCCACCCTGCCGAGGCCCTGCGGCCGGTGGAGCTGGTGTATGCCCTCGTGCCCCTACCGCCCCGGCGGGGTCAGGTCCGCTGGATTCGGGCCGGTTTCTGACGGCGACTGCCACTCCACGCTGCAGCGGTAGCGGAGGTTGTCGAGTCCCACCTCGATCTCCTGGCACTGGTGCCGGGTCTCCGTGGCTCCGGGCGGCATCTGGGAGCGGGCCTGTTCCAGAGCGTTTTCCCGGTTCCAGATCGACTCCGCGGTGGTGCTGCCGGCCCAGGCCGCGGGCCCCTGAAGCGCCAGCGGCGCCAGGAGGGCCGTGAGCAGCGGGAGGGCGGCCCGGGGCCTGCTGGGCTGGCCGGGGACCACCGGAAACTCCGCCATGGTGCGATCGGTTCGCAGTGGTGTGCCCTCCAGGTCTAGCTGCGCCTGGCGCCCGCGTCGGCAGCAGGCAATCTGGGGCGAGCCGGCCCGTCGCCATGACCTTCGCTGCCCATCGGGCCCGCAAGCGCTTCGGCCAGCACTGGCTCGTCGACCAGGCGGTGCTGGATCAAATCGTCGCGGCGGCGCAGATTCAGTCGGGGGAGCGCGTCCTGGAGATCGGCCCAGGCCGGGGCGCCCTCACGGAGCGGCTGCTGCGCAGCCCGGCCGCCGCCGTGGCCGCTGTGGAACTCGACCGCGACCTGCTGGCGGGCCTGCAGCAGCGCTTCGGGGCGGATGGCCGCTTCGCCCTGGTGGCGGGCGATGCCCTGGAGGTGCCCCTGCCGCCCGCCGACAAGGTGGTGGCCAACATCCCTTACAACATCACCGGTCCGCTGCTGGAGCGGCTGGTGGGCCGGCTCGACCGGCCGGTCACGCCCCCCTATCGCCGTCTGGTGCTGCTGGTGCAGCAGGAGGTGGGCGAGCGCATCCGCTGTGCCCCGGGCAGCAGCGCCTATTCCGCCCTCAGTGTGCGTCTGCAGCTGCTGGGCCACTGCCGTTCGGTGTGTGCCGTGCCACCGCGCTGCTTCCAGCCGCCGCCGAAGGTGCAGTCGGAGGTGATCGCCATCGATCCCCTGCCAGCCGGCGAGCGGCTGGAGCCCGCCATCGCCCGGCGGGTGGAGCAGCTGCTGCGCCGCTGCTTCGCCTCCCGCCGCAAGATGCTGCGCAACACCCTGGCCGGCCTGCTGCCGCCCGAGCCGCTCAGCGAGCTGGCCGCCGCCGCCGGTGTGGGTCTGCAGCAGCGGCCCCAGGAGCTGGCGCCGGCGGCCTGGGTGGCCC
>JBIKUY010000220.1:0-4192 GCA_044347355.1 Prochlorococcaceae cyanobacterium
CTTGAATCGCAGTGCCCCTTCCCCGCAGGCCACCGATGGCTGAGCTCCGCGTCTGCTCCCCGGCCAAGATCAACCTGCACCTGGAGGTGCTGGGGCTGCGGGCCGACGGCTTCCACGAGCTGGCGATGGTGATGCAGTCGATCGAGCTGGTTGACCTGCTGCGGATCAGCCCCACGGCCGATGGCCGCATCACCCTGCAGTGCGACCATCCCGACCTGCCCACCGATGCCAGCAACCTGGTGGTGCGGGCGGCTGATCTGCTCAAGGCCTGCAGCGGCCTGCCGGAGCTGGGCGCCGCCATCCACCTCCACAAGCGCATTCCCATCGGCGCGGGGTTGGCCGGTGGCTCCAGCAACGGCGCTGCCGCCCTGGTGGGCCTGAACACGATCTGGGGCCTGGGCTACGGCGACGCCGACCTGGAGGCCATGGCCGCCGAGCTGGGCTCGGACATGCCCTTCTGCCTGGCGGGCGGCAGCCAGCTGTGCTTCGGGCGCGGGGAACGGCTGGAACCCCTCACGGGGGCGGCTGGGCTGCCCTGGGCGGTGCTGCTGCTCAAGCATCCCGCCGCCAGCGTCAGCACCCCTTGGGCCTATGGCCGCTGCCGGCAGCTGCGGGGGGACACCTACCTGGCGGACGAACCGGCGTTCGAGCAGCGCCGCCAGGCCCTGCGGCAGGGGCCGCTGGTGCGGGCCTTGGGCCAGGGCGGGGCTGGCCCCCTGTCGCCGCTGCGCAACGACCTGCAGGCGGTGGTGGAGCCGGAAGTGGCCAGCGTGGGGGCGGGGCTCTCCCTGTTGCGCCGGCTGAGCTCGCCCCTGGCGGTGGCGATGAGCGGCTCGGGCCCGAGCCTGTTCGCTCTGTTCGCCGATCTCGACCAGGCCCTGGCGGCCCAGGCGGAGCTGGCCGGCGAGCTGGAGGCGGCCGGGTTCCACAGCTGGGCCTGCGCACTGCGCCCGGCGGGCGTCATGCTGGACGGGTGACTGACCCCATTCCCCCCTCCAGCCCCGCGACCGCGCAGTCGGCTGAGTCCACCGACGCCGCGCCCGTGCAGCGCAAGGGACCGCTCAGCTTTCTCTCCGGTGCCGTCACGGCCGGGCTGCTCGCCTGGCTGAGCCTGGGGCTGAGCCGCCGGATGACCCTCTACTACGCCCTCCACCCGCCCCAGTACGCCTCCGCGATCGCCCAGTCGATCGCCACCGCCCTCAAGACCCTGATCGTGGGCATGGCCTTTCTGGCCACCTTCAGCTTCGCCTTCATCGCCCTGGGCCTCTCGCTGGTGTTTGTGCGCAGCCTGGTGGACGCTCCCTCACCGGCTGGCGACAGCGACGGCGAAGCTGCCTAACCTCTGCGTTGTGAGCGAGCTGAGTGATGACCGTCCACGACCTGGGCCTGCTGGTGACCCTCCTACTGCCGGGGATGCTGCTCTCCGTGCTGATCCTGAGCACCTTTGCGGCTGGCGGCTGAGATAGGTTGGCCACCACTAGGTGCTTAGCCAACGCGTGGCCGAAACGTTGCTGTTCAACGCCCTTCGCGAAGCCATCGATGAAGAGATGGCCCGCGACCCCCATGTTTGCGTGATGGGTGAGGACGTGGGCCAGTACGGCGGCTCCTACAAGGTGACCAAGGACCTCTACGAGAAATACGGCGAACTGCGGGTCCTCGACACCCCCATCGCTGAGAACGCCTTCACCGGCATGGCGGTTGGCGCGGCGATGACCGGTCTGCGGCCGATCGTTGAAGGCATGAACATGGGCTTTCTGCTGTTGGCCTTCAACCAGATCTCCAACAACATGGGCATGCTGCGCTACACCAGCGGCGGCAATTTCACGATTCCCGCCGTGGTGCGCGGTCCCGGCGGCGTGGGTCGCCAGCTGGGCGCCGAGCACAGCCAGCGCCTCGAGGCGTACTTCCACGCCGTGCCTGGCATCAAGATCGTGGCGGTGAGCACCCCCACCAATGCCAAGGGCCTGATGAAAGCGGCGATTCGCGACAACAACCCAGTGCTCTTTTTTGAGCATGTGCTGCTCTACAACCTCAGCGAGGACATTCCCGAGGGCGACTACGTCTGCGCCCTCGACCAAGCCGAGATTGTGCGGGAGGGCCAGGACGTGACGATTCTCACCTACTCGCGCATGCGGCATCACTGCCTCAAGGCCGTGCAGCAGCTGGAGTCTGAAGGTGTGGATGTGGAACTGATCGATCTGATCAGCCTCAAACCCTTCGACATGGCCACCATTGCGGCCTCGATCCGCAAGACCCACAAGGTGATTGTGGTGGAGGAGTGCATGAAGACCGGCGGCATCGGTGCCGAGCTGCTGGCCCTGATCACCGAACATTGCTTCGACGATCTCGACGCCCGGCCGGTTCGTCTGTCCTCCCAGGACATCCCCACTCCCTACAACGGCGCGTTGGAGAATCTCACCATCATTCAGCCCCACCAAATCGTGGACGCTGCCCGGGCCCTCAAGTCCGGTCAGGTCTGAGATGGCGCGTCAACAGGGGTGGGTCGCCCTGATCCTGGCTCTGGCGATCGCCGCCGCCGTCCTGCTCAACCAGTACCCGCTGCAGCTGGGGCTCGACCTGCGCGGCGGTAGCCAGCTGACCCTGCAGGTGCTGCCCGCCGGCAGCATCACCCGGGTTGAACGGGAACAGCTGGAGGCTGTGAAGGAGGTGCTCGACCGCCGCATCAACGGATTGGGTGTGGCCGAGTCCACCCTTCAGACCGTTGGCAACGATCAGCTGGTGCTGCAACTGCCCGGCGAGCAGGATCCCAGTCGCGCGGCCCGCGTGCTCGGCACAACTGCCCTACTTGAATTCCGGGCCCAGAAGAGCGGAACAGAAGACCAGATGCGTGGGCTACTGGCACTCAAGCGTCAGGCTCAGGCTGTGCTGGCCAGTCGGCAACCACGCTCCGGTTCGGAACAGCTTTCCCAAGACTCCCCCGAGCAGCCGGAACCCCCAGCCATCGGTGCAGACCAGTTAACGGCCTCCTTGCGCGAGCTTGGGGTACCTGTCCCTGCTGGTGCCGATGAATCCGAGCAGCTGCAACTGCTGCTAGAAGCCGTGAACCGTCGGATCGTGGATCTTTATGAGCCAGCCGCTCTCACCGGTAAGGACCTGGCCAGCGCCGGACGCCAGCAGGAGCAGACCGGTCCAGGCTGGGAGGTGACCCTCTCCTTCACCCGGGCAGGAGGCGAGGCCTTCGCCCGGCTCACCCAGTCGATTGCTGGAACCGGCCGGCTTCTCGGCATCGTTCTCGATGGACGCTCGATCAGTGAGGCCAGCGTGGGTCCGGAGTTCCGGGCCGCCGGGATCACAGGTGGTTCGGCCAGCATCACCGGCAACTTCTCGGCAGAGGAATCTCGCGAACTTGAGGTGCAACTCCGTGGCGGCTCCCTGCCTCTCCCTCTCAAGGTGCTGGAGGTGCGCACGGTGGGCCCATCCCTCGGGGCCGAGAATGTACGCACCAGCCTCGTCGCAGCCCTTTCGGGACTGGCGCTAGTCGCGCTGTTCATGGTGCTTGTCTATCGCCTGGCCGGCGTGGTGGCAGTGGTGGCCCTCAGCCTCTACGCCCTGTTCAACCTGGCTGTCTACGCCTTGATCCCGGTCACCCTCACCCTGCCTGGGATTGCCGGCTTCATCCTCTCTTTGGGTATGGCCGTGGATGCCAACGTGCTGATCTTCGAGAGGATCAAGGATGAGCTTCGTCAGGGCAACACCCTGATCCGTTCGATTGATACGGGATTCTCCCTGGCCTTCTCCTCGATTCTTGATGGCCAGCTCACCACCCTGATCAGTTGCATGGCCCTCTTCGCCTTGGGCACGGGATTTGTTAAGGGTTTTGCAGTGACCCTGGCCATTGGAGTGGTCCTCAGCCTGTTCAGTGCGCTCACCTGCACCCGCAGTCTGCTGCGGCTGTTGATGAGCTACCCGGCCCTGCGCCGCTCCACCTACTTTCTGCCCCGGGCCGAGCTGCCCACGGCGGCCTGACGACGCCAGCTGATGCCCTCCCTCCCCTCCCTGCTCCAGTTTCGGGTCAACCGTAAGCGCCGGTTTCTCTGGACCGTCTCCGCCCTGGCCCTCTTGCTCAGCCTCGTTGGCATCGCCGCCTCTTGGCTGTCCCCCACGATTCGGGCACCCCTTCGTCCCGGCCTTGATTTCACTGGCGGCACTCAAATCGAACTCAGTCGCCGAT
>JBIKUY010000090.1:0-6917 GCA_044347355.1 Prochlorococcaceae cyanobacterium
CAAGGAGCTAGCGGGACGACCGATCAGGAGCTGATCAGCTTGGCCTTTGGAGCCTGACCTGGAGGTCTGGGCTTTCTGGCCTGGCCTTAGGACTTTCCTGAACCGGACCTGATTCAGCTGAGCTGAGCCGATGCGTTCAGATAGTTTCCCGACCGTTGGAGACCGCCACCACTGGCGATCTGGTGCAGAGACCTGGAGGCCCGGCTAGCGGACGGGCGCAGGATTCAGAGCACAGCTCACAAATGTAACGCATTGGGTGCACAAGCTTTTCCCATCCCTGAAACCAGAAGGCCGGGGGTGTTTTCAACTGTCAGACTCTCATCAGCGTTCTTCCAACCCGATGCCCCTGCTGCTTTCAGGCCGCGGGTTCCGCCAGGAGCTGGAGCGGGCTGGGGCTCTGGCCCTGTTCGCCCCGCTCGAGGGTGGTTCTGAAACTCGCCTGCTACGCCGGCTTCGGGCCCATGGCTATCGCGCCCAGATCTGCTCGGCCCGGGGACTAGGCGACCCCGAGGCCTACCTTCTGCAACTCCATGGCGTTCGGCCACCCCATCTGGGTCACCAGAGCGTGGGTCGTGGAGCGGCCGTGGGCGAGGTGCAGCGGGTGATGCCCCAGCTCGGCGCCCTGCTGGAGGGCGACGCGCCAATCGTGCTTTGGCTTCTGGAGGGGCAGGTGCTGTCCTCCGCTGAGCGGGCCTCCCTGGTGGGCCTCTGCCAGCGTGAGCCGCGCCTCAAGCTGGTGGTGGAGATGGGCGGGGCTCGGGCGCTCCGCTGGCAGCCCCTCGCCGATCTCGTTTGAATCCGCCGGCATCGCCGCAGCGGTTTTCCCCCTGGCAGGGGCTCAGCGAACACATTCCGGTTGGGATCTATGTGTTGCTAACCCAACCTGATGGTCAGCTCCGTTGGCTCTTCGCCAGCCGTCGCTGGCTGGCGATGGTGAATGCGGAGCTGGAGGCCTTGCAGGCCGATCCCGACCTCGCCTTCCAGGCCGTCCACCCCACAGGCAGATAGAGCTTTCAACAGCTCAGCGCTGCCCGGGTGGCGGCCGGCGAGCCGTTGCACTGGCAGGGGCGATTGCAGGTGGCCGGGAAGGTGAGCTGGGTTCGGATCGACTCGATGCCCATCCCCCAGGCGGACGGTTGCCTTTTGTGGGAGGGCGTGATGATTGACATCAGCGATCTCAAACAGCGTGAAATGGAGCTGCAGCAGCGGCAGCAGGAACTCCATCTCACCCTCGACAACCTGCAGATCCCGTTGGGCAGCAGTCGTATCGATGGTGATCAGTCGATTGTTTTTTTCAACCGCTGCTTCAGCGAAACCTTCGGCTACGACTTCGGCACTGTGCCCAATGTCGCCAGCTGGATGCAGCAGGCCTATCCCTTCCCTTTGCGCCGCCGCTTCTACGAGGCCCGCTGGCAGCGTGATGTGGAGTCGGCTCGGGGTGGCGATGGCCGCATCCCCGCACGGGAATACCGGGTTACCTGTCGCGATGGCAGTCGCCGCCATGTGTTGCTAAGTGGCGTAGTGCTCGACGATCTGCTGGTGGCCGCGTTCCTGGACATCACCGAGCGCAGACGAGCGGAGCTGGAGCTGGCTCTGGCCCGGCGCCGGCAGCGGGGTCAGCGGCAGCAGCAGCTGGCGGAGCTTGAGCGCAAGTTGCAATCAAGCCTCTCGGCTGCTGCGATGGTGCACGAGATCCAGCAGCTGCGCAATGTGCAGACCCCCCACCGGCCTGTGAATCTGAGCGAAGTGGTGGAGAGTGCACTCCTGTTCTTGCGCCGCACCCTGCTGGATGCCGGCATCGTCGTGGAAACCCAGGCTACGAACGCGTTCTGCTGGGTGGCTGGCGACGGGGCCCAGCTTCAGATCGCGGTGGCCAACCTGCTGCGCAATGCCCTGGAAGCGTTGCTGTCAGCGGCCACGGTTGAACCCCGTATTGCCGTGACATTGCGGCGCGATGGGGGTGCGCTGGAGTTGGAGGTGGCGGACAACGGCCCGGGCCTGCCGCCCTGTCTGCTCGACGACAATCCTGTGGTCAGCTCCGGGGCAAAGGGGATGGGTGTCGGTTTGTCTGTCGTGCAGATCACCAGGGAGAACCATGGCGGCACGCTGCGCCAGGGTCGATCGCCCCAGGGTGGAGCCACGGCGATCCTGCGATTACCAGCGCTGTCCACTCCCCCCTCAGGGCTCTCCTACCTGTGACGAACCAGGCCCGTGGCGATGCAGCCCTGGCTGCTGGTCGCTGGGTGAAATGGATCGGCGGTGCCTCCAACCAGGATCTGGACGCGCTTGAGGATCTGGCTGGGATTTACACCCTGGCCGGTGTGCATTGCCTGGATCTGGCCGCCGACGTGGCTGTGGTGGCCGCCGCGCGCCGGGGAGTGGCCTGGGCCGTGGCACGGGGTGCCACCCCCCCCTGGTTGATGGTGAGTCTCAGTGATGGCCAGGATCCCCATTTCCGCAAGGCCTGGTTCGATCCCCGCCGCTGTCCTCCGCACTGCCCTCGTCCCTGTGAGCGGGTGTGTCCAGCCCAAGCCATCGGCGAGGAGGCGACGGGCCAGGTAGGGGTGCTGGCCGAACGTTGTTACGGCTGTGGCCGCTGTCTGCCTGCCTGTCCCCTCGGGCTGATCGAGGAGCGCAGCCAGGTGCTGGCCCCCCAGGCTGTACCGCCCCTGTTGCGCCAGCTCGCTCCCGATGCCGTGGAGCTGCACACCCAGCCCGGCCGGCAGCAGGCCTTTGAGGACCGTCTCAGCCAGTTGGCGGTCTGCGGTGTTCCCTTGCACCGCCTTGCGGTGAGCGCTGGCCCCGAGGTGACCCCGATCGAGCTCTGGCAGCGGTTTGCAGCTCTGCGCCACAGCGGGTTCCGACCCCTATGGCAGCTGGATGGCCGGCCGATGAGCGGGGATGTGGGTGATGGAACGGCCCGGGCCGCGGTGGCGCTGCTCGCCCAACGGCATCAACAGATGCCCCCGGGGCCGTTGCAGCTGGCCGGCGGCACCAACCGGCGCAGCTTCCCCCTGTTGGCCGCCGAGCCGTCCGCAGAGCGGAGCTGCGCCGGCGTTGCCTTCGGCGGCTCAGCCCGCCGCCAGCTGCAGCCACTGTTGCTGCAGGCCAAGGAGCGGGGCAGGACACTCCTGCAGGCCGCAGATCTCTGGCCCCAGGCACTGGCCCTGGCGCGGCAGTTGGTAGGGCCCTGGCTAGAACGGTCCTGATTCTTTCTGCCGGTTGTTCGCGGTGTCCAGCTCCGAGCTACCGGCCTCTCCTCCCCAGCGGGTCACTGACGACCTCGATCGGCTGCTCACGGTGCTGCCTGAGGCCGTAGCCGAGGCTCTGAAGCGTGACCCCGACCGCGATCAGCTCTTGGAGGTTGTGCTCGATCTTGGCCGGGTGCCGGAGGCCCGCTATCCAGGCCGCGCCCTGAATCTTGGCCAAGAGACCGTGCAGCGCCGCGATCTGGCAGCCGTGGTGCAGCGGTTGGGGGTTTTCGGTGGCGACAACCGGGCCGGGATTGAGCGCACCCTGCACCGCATCAGCGCCATTCGCAACCGCAGCGGCGAGATCGTGGGGCTCACCTGCCGGGTGGGGCGGGCCGTGTTCGGCACGGTGGTGATGGTGCGCGATTTGCTTGATTCAGGCCAGTCACTGCTGCTGATGGGCCGGCCGGGGGTGGGAAAGACCACGGCCCTGCGAGAGATCGCCCGGGTGTTGGCCGATGAGCTGGAGAAGCGGGTGGTGGTGATTGATACCAGTAATGAGATCGCCGGCGATGGCGATATCCCCCACCCCGCCATCGGCCGGGCTCGGCGCATGCAGGTGGCCCGCCCCGAGCTGCAGCACCAGGTGATGATCGAGGCGGTGGAGAACCACATGCCGGAAGTGATCGTGATCGATGAGATCGGCACGGAACTGGAGGCCCAGGCGGCTCGCACGATCGCGGAGCGCGGCGTGATGCTGGTGGCCACGGCCCACGGCAACGCCCTGACCAACCTGATCAAAAATCCCACCCTCGCCGATCTGGTGGGTGGGATTCAGTCGGTAACCCTCGGTGATGAGGAAGCGCGCCGGCGGCGTACCCAGAAGACGGTGCTGGAGCGGGCCGCCGAGCCCACCTTCCCCCTGGCCGTGGAGATGCACAGCCGCCAGCGTTGGCTCGTGCATGGTGATGTGGCGGCCACGGTGGATGCCCTGCTGCGCGGCCAGCCTGCCCGGCCCCAGGTGCGGCAGCTGGCCGATGACGGCCGGCTGGAGGTGCAGGATGCGCCGCCACCGCCGCCCCTGCTGCGCGCTTTGCGGCGTCCGGCGGTCCCCGCTCTGGTGGCCGTGCCCCTACCGCCTGTGCTCGATGCCCCGCCGGAGCCCACCACCGCCGCCGCCACCAATGCTCCCCTGCGGGTGTACGGCGCCGGCATCGGCCGCGGCTTGCTGGAGCAGGTGGTGCGGGCCCGCCAACTGCCGGTTGAGGTGATGGATGGCGTTGACAGGGCCGATGTGGTGCTGAGTGTGCGCCAAGAGCTGGGCCGGGATCCCCATGTGCGGCGCCAGGCTCAGGAGCTCGGCCTGCCGATCCTGGTGATCAAGAGTGACGCCCTGCCCCAGCTGCAGCGGGCCCTGGAGCGGCTCGTGCAGCGTCACCGCCCTGCCGCTCTGCCGCCCACCGGCGCCGGCGCCGGCGCCCTGGACGATGCCCATGCCGCCCTGGAGGAGTGCCGCTTGGCCGTGGAGCAGGTGGTGCTGGCCCAGGGGCAACCCGTGGAGCTGCTCCCCCGCAGTGCCGCCGTACGCCAGCAACAGGCGGAACTGGCCGCTCGCTACCGCCTGCGCACGGCGGTGTTCGGCCATGGCGAGCAGCAGCGCCTGCGGGTCTTTCCGGCCTGAGTGCCCTGCCGGACCGGCTGCCGGACCCCGGGGCGTTGACGAAGGGCCGGGCGCTGTGGGTAACTAGCAAGGCAGTGGCTTAGCCGCTGGGCAAGATCCAGGGGACGCTGTTCTCCCGGCATCCTGTTTTGGGCCGTCGCCAAGTGGTAAGGCAGCGGGTTTTGGTCCCGCCATTCCTAGGTTCGAATCCTAGCGGCCCAGTTTTGATCACGATTCTGTTGGTGTCCGTTGTGCGGGCAACCAACAGTTTTGGCTTTTACCCTCGGCGCCTGTCCTGCGCTTTTGGCTTGTTCTGATGGTCAAGGCTCCGCTGTTGGTGTGCGACTTCGATGGCGTGCTTGTGAATGGGATGGCTGAATACTGGTTTGCGGCCCGCCGGGCCGTCCTGGAGCTCGATGCCACGCTCCAGTTGCCGGAGGCGCTGCCTGCCGCCTTCGCGCGTCTCAGACCCCTGATTCACAAGGGATGGGAAATGGTGCTGGTGGCGGCCGAACTGGCCCGAGCCGATTTCGCTCTTCAGCCCTGGCTTGAGGCTTACGCCGATCAGCTCCCGCTGGCACTGGCGCGCTGGGGCTGGACGGCCGACCTGTTGCAGCGGAAGCTGGAGTGGGTGCGCCAACAGGCCATCGCCAGCGATCTGCAGGGCTGGCTCGGCCTGCATCACTTCTATCCCGGGGTGGCGGAGCGCCTGCGCCGACTTGGCGACGAGGGGGCGAGCTGGGCCGTGCTTACCACCAAGGGCGGGGCGTTCGCCCGGCAGATCCTGGCGTCTGCGGGCCTGGAGCCCTGGGCGCTCTACGGCCATGAACAGGGCAGCAAGCCAGAAGTGCTTGCCCGGCTGTTGCGGGATCAGCCCCGACCCGTCTGGTTCCTTGAGGACCGCCGACCAACCCTGGAGCAGGTGTGCGGACAGCCGGAGCTGGCAGGCGTGCGCTGTTTCCTGGCCAGCTGGGGCTATCTCCTCCCCCGGGATGGTCATGATCTGCCGGAGGTGATCCATTGGCTTGAGCCGGAAGCGTTTGCTGCCCCCCTGGCCCGCTGGCCCTGATTGCTCTACAGTACTTCTGTACTAAAAGCGGTTGAGACGCTCGCCTTTGATGGTGGCACTTGCTTTCTGGAGGTCGGAGTCGGGAGGTGTGACCTGGTCATCGCCTCTGTCTCTCCCGTTGGCCTGTGCTGTCCTGACAGCGCCTGTCTGCCGGGTCCAGAGTCCGTCAGGATGGCTGGGCGGCCCGTTCCATCGCATTTTTTCCCATGCCTGCTGATCCGAAGGCCGCTGTTTCCACCCCTTCAACGTCCACCCCCTCAACGACGACCTCTTCGATACCTGCCGCTTCGCCATCCAATGCCAGGCCGGTCGGTGCCGCTGACGCCAAGGCGATGGCCGAGCGCGACAAGGCCCTAGGGCTGGTGCTGAACCAGATCGAGCGCAATTTCGGCAAGGGGTCGATCATGCGCCTTGGCGATGCCTCCCGCATGCGGGTGGAGACCATTTCCACCGGAGCCCTCACTCTCGATCTGGCCCTAGGGGGCGGCTATCCGCGGGGCAGGGTGGTGGAGGTGTATGGCCCGGAGAGTTCCGGTAAAACCACCCTCACCCTCCACGCCATCGCCGAGGTGCAACGGCGCGGAGGTGTGGCCGCCTTCGTAGACGCCGAGCATGCCCTGGATCCGGTGTATGCCGCTGCCCTGGGAGTGGATATCGAGAATCTGCTGGTCTCCCAGCCTGATACCGGTGAAATGGCTCTGGAGATCGTCGACCAACTGGTGCGCTCAGCCGCCGTCGACATTGTTGTGGTCGACTCGGTGGCGGCCTTGACGCCCCGGGCTGAGATCGAGGGTGAGATGGGTGATCTGGCTGTGGGCAGCCAGGCCCGCCTGATGAGCCAGGCAATGCGCAAGATCACCGGCAACATTGGCAAATCTGGCTGCACGGTGATCTTCCTCAACCAGTTGCGCCAGAAGATTGGCGTGACTTACGGCAACCCTGAAACCACCACGGGTGGCAACGCCCTCAAGTTCTACGCATCGGTCCGGCTGGATAT
>JBIKUY010000093.1:0-6893 GCA_044347355.1 Prochlorococcaceae cyanobacterium
TTGCACACCTAGCGGCTAGGCCACGATGATCAAGCTCCGCCTGAAGCGGTTTGGCAAGAAGCGGGAAGCGAGTTTCCGCCTCGTGGCCGTCAACAGCACCTCCCGCCGCGACGGTCGTCCGCTCGAGGAGCTGGGCTTCTACAACCCCCGCACCAAGGAAACCCGCCTCGACGCTGAGGCGATCCGTGACCGTCTTGAGCAGGGCGCCCAGCCCACCAGCACCGTGCTCACCCTGCTCGAGCGGGGCGGGCTGCTTGAGAAGAGCGTGCGTGCCTCTGTGGTGATCGGCCAGAAGAAACAGGCTGCCGCCCGGGAAGCCGCCGCCAAGCAGGCCGCTAAAGAGGCTGCCGAGGCGAAGGCCGCTGAAGCAGCCGCAGCGGCTGCAGCTGCCGAAGAGTCCCCCGCTGAGAGCGCCGAGGCTTGACTTGAGCAACGGCTCTACGGCTGAGTCCCACGGGCTCTCCACGGCCACCCTCTCTCTGCCCACCCCGGCAGCCGCCCTGGCCCTAGCCGGGGAGGCCGAATCCACCCTGCGACGCCTGGAGGCCCTCACGGGATCCTCCCTCGTGTTGCGGGGTCTCGATCTTTCCGTGCGCGCCAGGCCAAGCCAGCTGGAACGCACCACCGCCCTAATCGAGTTGCTGCGGCCCCTCTGGCAGGAGGGTCAGCAACTCAGCCAGGTGGACCTGAACACCGCTCTTCAGGCCCTGGACAGCGGCAGGGGCGACGACCACCGCGCCCTCAGCGACCAGGTGCTGGCCCGCAGCCAAAGCGGCAAGCTGCTGCGGCCCCGAACCCTGCGCCAGAAGGCCTACGTGCAGGCAATGGAGCGCCACGACCTCACCCTGGCGCTGGGGCCAGCCGGCACCGGCAAGACCTTCCTGGCAACGGTGCTGGCAGTGCGGATGCTCCAAGAACGCAAGGTTGAGCGGCTGATCCTCACCCGTCCGGCCGTGGAGGCCGGGGAGCGCCTCGGCTTCCTGCCCGGCGACCTGCAGCAAAAAGTCGACCCCTACCTCCGCCCCCTCTATGACGCCTTGCACAATCTGCTGGGGGCCGAGCGCACCGCTGCCCTGCTGGAGAAAGGGGTGATCGAGGTGGCGCCCCTGGCCTACATGCGCGGCCGTACCCTGGCCGACGCCTTCGTGATCCTCGATGAGGCCCAGAACACCACCACCGCCCAGATGCGCATGGTGCTCACCCGCCTGGGCGAAAACTCGCGCATGGTCGTCACCGGCGACCCCACCCAGGCCGACCTGCCAGCAGGAATCACCAGTGGGCTGAAGGAGGCAGCAGAGGTGCTCGAGGGACTCGAGGGGGTGGCCATCTGCCGGCTGACAGCCGCCGATGTGGTGCGCCATCCGCTCGTTCAGCGCCTGGTGAATGCCTACGCGGAACGGGACCGGCGCAGACCCTGACCATCAAACCGGGCAACCGCGCTCCAACGCCGCAGGCGCGGAGGCCAGGATTCACGATCAAACTCCGCCATCAGAACCAGCGCCGATGAATCAGCCAACGCGCTCGCGATTTTCGGCTTACTGGATCTCCTCGCTTCAGATCCCGGCTGAGATTGCCTTGGCCAGCCTGGCCGCTTATCTGATCGGCGTTCATTTCACCGCTCTGTTCCCCGGTTACCTCCCCAAAATCGGCGGACTGTGGGCGGCGATCTCCGCCATCGTGGTCACCCAGTCCAGTCGCCGGGAGACCACCTCCTCGGCATCGCTGCGCATCATCGGATCAGCCGTGGGCGCTCTCACCAGCGCCGTATACCTGTCGTTTCTTCCCTTCCACCCCGTGGGCATGGCAGTGGTGCTGTTTGCCACGGTGGTGATCTGTGCGGCGCTGCGGATCCCCAGTCACGCCCGCCTCGCCGCCATCACCGTGCTGGTGGTGATGGTCACAGCGAGCCTCGACCCCAAGCTCAGTCCCCAGCTCAATGCGCTGTTGCGGTTCATCGAGTCGGGCATCGGCACCGCCATGGCGGTTCTGTTCGTGCTGCTCTGGCCTGGTTCGAGGGTGGCTGACAAGGGACGCCGGAACGCGCGGCCATGACTGCGGGTAGGGGATCCGTACCCCGACGGCCAAGTGCTGAGCGCTGCTCACCTTGAAGACCCTGCCAGAATGTCTCCAGTTCGCAGTTTGGATGGCGCTATGCCGGCCAGCAGCAATTTTCAGGAGGCCATCCGCGAGGCGCAATCCAGCGCCCTGGTTGGGCCCAACGTGGTCAACAAGGCCCTGCCCATCGTGGGTGGTGGCATGGTGCTTACCGCCGCAGGGGTGATGGGCGGCCTGGCCCTGATGGCCAGCAGCCCTGCCAGCTTCATGCCCCTGTTCTGGGTGGCCCTGATTGGCAACTTCATCCTGTTCTTCGTGGCCCGCAATGTGGCCATGCAGGGCAACAACAGCACGGCCCTGCCGCTGCTCGCTGCCTACAGCCTGATCACCGGTTTCACCCTCAGCGGCATCGTCGCCTACGCCCTGAGCGTGGCCGGCGTTGGCGCGATCGGCACCGCCACCCTGGCCACCGGTATCACCTTCGTGGCCGCCTCGGTGATGGGCCGGCGCATGAGCGACAACGTGGGCCAGGCCCTCAGCGGCGTGGTGGGCCTTGGGGTGCTGGGCCTGATCATCGCCATGGTGGTGCAGATCGTGGGCAGCATTTTCGCCCCAGGCGTCTTCGGCGGCACGGGTCTGGAGCTGATCATCGCCGGCTTCGGCACTGTGCTGTTCGTAGGCGCGGCCTTCGTGGACTTCTACACGATGCCCCGCACCTACCGGGACGACCAGTACCTGGCTGGCGCCCTGGGGATGTACCTCACCTACATCAATCTGTTCATTTTCATCCTGCGGTTGATCATTGCCCTGCAGGGCGGTGGCCGCCGCGACTGATCGACTGCGTTGACGTGCAGCATTGCCCACCCCGAGGGGTGGGCTTTGTTGTGCCCACTCCCTCGCACCGATGCCGATCAGTCGGCCACAGCCTCCGCGGCGGCGACGATCGCCCGGCGCTGGTCTGTGTCATAGCCCCAGCGATCGAGAAAAGCGAGGTCGTCGCCAGCACCCTGGGCGGCAGCCTGCAGAAGGATTTCCAGCCGCTGCTTCACGGCGCCGGGCTCCAGCAGGCGCAGCAGCTCGGTGCAGCGGGCCTGCACCCGCTCCGAACTCGCCTGCTGGCCGGCATCGCCGTTACGCCCGTGCTGGAAGGCCATGGCCGTGCTCATCGCCAGGTTGCGCACGCTTAGGTCCACCACGCCGGAACCAGCAGCCCGGAGCTGCAGCACAAGGGGTTCGGGCAGGCGGTCCATCAGGGGGCAATCGCCAGCCAGGCTCACCACGAAGAAGCCGCGGGCACCGTCGCGGCTGGCCACCAGCTCACCCACCCGGTCGGCGAGCACCTCATCGCTGAGTTCACCGTTCTGCCAGAGACCCAACCACTGGGCGGTGATCTCCATCGCCTCCTGAAAGGAGGGTTCGCGCAAAGGCTCGCTCATGCTGATGGGCCGCGGTTTGCCCCTGAGCCTATGGAAAGTCGCCGTCGGGCTGCCACTGTTGGTGCATGAGCGACTCCCCATCCCCTGAAGGCAGCGAGGGCCAGCTGCTGCCAATCCCTGACCCCGCCGAATCGGCCCGCCTGCTGGGCTCCAGCCCCCAGTCCGCTGCCACAGAGGGGTTCAGGTCCGGCTTCGTGGCCCTGATCGGTCGGCCGAACGTGGGCAAATCAACCTTGCTCAACCAGCTGGTGGGCGAAAAGGTAGCGATCACCTCGCCGGTGGCGCAAACCACCCGAAACCGGCTGCGGGCGATCCTCACCACCCCCGGCGCCCAGCTGGTGCTGCTCGATACCCCAGGCATCCACAAGCCCCACCACCTGCTCGGTGAGCGCCTGGTGAAGACGGCGCGCAGCGCCATCGGCGATGTGGACGTGGTGCTGCTGCTGGTGGATGGCAGCGAGCCGGCGGGCCGTGGCGACGGCTTCATCGTGGACCTGCTGCGCCACTGCCGCGCTCCGGTGCATGTGGCCCTCAACAAGCACGACCTGGTGGATCCGGCCAAGGCCGAGGAGCTGGCGACCAGCTACCGCCAGCTGCTGGAGGGCCGGGGTGACTTCGTCACACCCACCGCCAGCGAACAGCCGCCCCTGGGCTGGCCGCTGCACCCGGTGAGCGCCCTCACCGGCGATGGCACGGAAGCCCTGGTGGCGGCCTTGAGCGCCGATCTGCCCGAAGGGCCCCAGCTCTATCCCGCCGACGCGATCAGCGACCAGCCCGAGCAGCTGCTGATGGCCGAGTTGATCCGAGAGCAGGTGCTCAGCCACACCCGCGAGGAGGTGCCCCACTCGGTGGCGGTGAGCATCGACCGGGTGGTAGACGATGGCCCCCGCACCGCCGTGCTGGCCACGGTGCTGGTGGAGCGCTCCAGCCAGAAGGGCATCCTGATCGGCAAGGGCGGTCGCATGCTGAAGACCATCGGCCAGGGTGCCCGGCTGCAGATGGAGAAGGTGTTCAGCGGGCCGGTGTATCTGGAGCTGTTCGTGAAGGTGGTGCCGGGCTGGCGCCGCAGCGCCGCCCGCCTGGCCGAACTGGGCTATCGGGGGGAATGAGGCCGCGAAGGCCACTGCCGGCTGAGAGAATCCCCCGATGAACGAATCCACCCCTCACCCCCAGGAGCCCAGCCCCCCCGTGACGACGGCGACGCCAGGAGCGGCCAACGGCGATTTTCCGCCCCAGGAGATCACCGCCTTTCTGCGCTTCTGCGCCGGTGAGTGGATGGCCCTGCGCAGCCGCTTCGCCCTTGGCGAGGTCACGGCCACGGCCGAGGGCGATGAATGGCATAGCAGCGAGCGCGGCGAGCTAGTGGTGACCTACCTGGATCCGGGCAGTGCCGATTCCCCTGGCGGCCTGAGCGTGGGCGCCAAGGGCGAGCAGCCCAGCCGGCTGCTGTTCACCGCCAACGGCCACTTCACGGTGGATCGCAACGATGGAGAGCAAACGGGTCGCTGGCAGCTCTGGCCGGACGGCAGCCTGGAGCTGATCATCAGCGGCAACGCCATCGAGGTGCGCGAGCGTATCTGGTTCACCAAACCCAACCTGCGGCTGCGCTCCACTGTGGAGAACCATGCCGATGGCACCCCGGGGCGCGCCAGCTTCAGCTCAGAAATCCGGCGGGTGAGCCGCCCCGCCGCCTGAGGCCATGCGACTCGATGTGGTGAGCCTGGCTCCGGAGGCCTTCTCTCCCCTTCTCGACCTTGGGGTGATCGGCAGAGCCTTCAAGTCAGGCATCGCCAGCCTGCACACGCACAACCCCCGCGACTTCGCCACCGACAGATACCGCAAGGTGGACGACGAGCCCTACGGCGGCGGCGCTGGGATGGTGCTCAAGCCCGAGCCGGTGTTTATGGCGATGGAGGCGATCCCTGTGCTGCCCCAGCGACGGGTGCTGCTGATGTCCCCACAGGGCAAGCCCCTGGAGCAGGCCGACCTGCGGCGCTGGGCCAGCGCATACGACCAGTTGGTGTTGATCTGCGGCCACTACGAGGGCTTCGATGAGCGCATCCGCTCACTGGCCAACGAAGAGGTGTCCATCGGCGACTTCGTGCTCACCGGCGGCGAACTGCCAGCCGCCGTGATCATCAATGGGGTGGTGCGTCTTCTGCCGGGGACCGTGGGCACCCAGGCCTGCTTGGAGGAGGAGAGCCACAGCGCCGGCCTGCTGGAGCACCCCCACTACACCAGACCTGCCGAGTTCCGAGGCATGGCGGTTCCTGCGGTGCTGCGCAGCGGCGACCATGGTGCCATCGCCCGCTGGCGATTTCAGCAGCAGCAGCAGCGTACCCGCGAGCGCAGGCCAGATCTTTTTGAGCGCTGGCAAGCTCCGGATTAACGGGAAGGCCTGTTGCTAAACCAGTAGAAGCAAGACTCCGTTTATTTCAATAATGTCCTGATCACCTTCTTAGCCTTAACAGCAAAACCCTCACCACCAGGTTGAGGATTAGATGCTTGCAGAGGATTCACGCTTTCCCACCGCCCATCAAGCTCCTTGTCAACAATAAAAAACTCGGGATGCTCAACCGGGAACGTCATCTCAACAGCCTCAAGCCCAGCCAGTGGACTTTGCGGATCAAACGTGTGAGTAGCGTCCCCACCAAACCCAATGTTACTGACCAAATTCACCATTGGCACGATTGACTTACCGTGCAGCAGTCTGGTCAAGAACCACTGATAGTCCCAGGTATCAACTTCACCGTTGTAAGCCCTCCAAAAACGAGCTCGATATTTCTTTGCCTGCTGGGAACCAAGCAGCACTTCAATGGTGTTAGTAGCGGAGATTTGCGGCCAAAAAGGAATCGCAGCATCAAACTTCGCCCAAGCCCGCCGCCACGTAGCCCAACCCCAGATCGGATTGTATTCAGAAAAATAATAGGTATTTGAAGGCTGTGATTCACTAGCAAACGGATAAACCCCTGCGACATGCCAGACCCTAGTATCATGCTTATAGTGATTAAGCATTTCCTGGCAAAACAGGAAGAACGACTGACTTGGCAAACAATCATCCTCAAGGATAATACCCTGCTCTTCATGCTCGAAGAACCAGGTGATAGCGCTACTAACTGCAATTTTGCAGCCTTGATTCACATCCCTGAACAAGGTAAAAAGCTCGCAGGGCCAATCAACAGCCGTGGATATCTCGCGCACCTGGGAGCATTTTTCAAGCTCACCATCACGGTCTACACGTGGACCGTCCGCCGCGACATACAGCCTAGATGGCCTAGCTTTACGAATAGCCTCAAAAACCTGGGAGGTTGTTTCGGGTCGATTAAAAACTAAGAATAGAACCGCAGTATTCAACTGGTCGCCTGACTCCATCTTGCTGGCATTCATCTGGATAAACACTCA
>JBIKUY010000094.1:0-6860 GCA_044347355.1 Prochlorococcaceae cyanobacterium
CAGCAGGCGCGCCGCCTCGATGTGCGCGATCTCGCGCTCGATCTGGTCGTTGAGGCCGCGGTGCAGCTGGAGCGCGCGCCGCCAGTACCAGGCGTTCACGAGCCCCATCGGCAGCAGCACCGCCATGGCGATGAGTCCCGCCTGGAGGTCGAAGGTGAACAGCATCACCAGCGAACCGATCACGGTGACCACCTGGGAGAACATCGCCGGCACATCGGTTTCGAAGAAGCCCACCAGGTCGCGCATCATCTCCACCCGCGCCGACACGACGCTGGTGCCGTGGCCGCGGCGCTGCTGTTCGGCGATGGTGTCGACCGCGAGCCGGGCGAACAACCCCATGAACACCCGCGTGTCGAAGCGCTGGCGCCCGAAGGCCGTGATCAGGTGCACGAGCCACACGGCGATCAGCGCCGAGAGGCCCCGGTAGCTGCCCTTCAGCAGCCCATCCACCGCCCAGCCGGTGAGCGCCGGATAGGAGAGCATGCAGAGGTTCTCAAGCAGAGTGAGCGAATAGGTACCGGCGATCGACAGCCGTTCGGCGCGGGAGAGTGCGGAAAGGATCTGCTGCGCCATCACCCGGCCCTGATCGGCCCCAGCGCCCGCACATGCAGCAGATGCCGGGTTCCAAATGCAGGGCAAACGGAGCTTCTGATGCAGGAAAAACTGGCCGGCTGATGCAGGAAACGTCGGGCGCCAAGCCCTGGGTCAAACCCGAGGCCAGGGTGGCGGGACGCGGGAGCCATCAGGGCAGCTCCAGCCAACCCCGCAGGGCCAGATCCAGATCCACCAGCACCTGGGGCTCCAGCTGCCCCACCACCTCACCCACCGCCTGGACCGGCACGGTGAACAGCTTGTCGACCATCAGCTGGGAGGGTTTGTGCAGGCCGTTCCGCGGGGAGGGCTCCACGGCGACCCGCACCAGGGGAGCCTGCCGGAGGGTGCTGGTGAGCGGGCAGAGGGTGACGCTGGGATGGGCCTGAAGCCAGCGATCCGCCTGGACCACCACCGCGGGCCGTGGCTTGCCGGAGTAGGCACCGGGGCTGGCCACGGTCACCACCGATCCGCGGCACAGAACGGCTGGTGTCATGCGGTCCAGTCGTTCCAGTGAGGCAGCTGCTCACTCCAGTGCGGCGGCTCCACCTGGGCCAGGTGTTCCGATTGCCGGCGTGCCTCGGCAGCGTCGCCGTGGCGGCTCAGATAGAGGCTGATGGCTTCGCGGATGCAGGCGCTGCGCGTCTTGCCCAACTGGAGCGCCAGCTGGTCGAGCTGCCGCTCCAGCTCCGGCTCCACCCGCACACCGAGCACCATGGCGACACCCGTAAAACATTACGTACAACATCCTAGGGCGGGCATCCGGCTAGGCCAGCCATGGGTTGCGGCACCACGATCAGCCCAGTGCCCTGTTCGCCGAAGGCCCGAGAGGGGCGGCCGCTGCCCAGGTTGCCCGCCAAGGTTGTTGACACCGGGCAGGAGGAAACAGTCCTGGAATACGGCGGCTCAATCGCCCAGCCGTGAAGAGTGGTCAATCGGATCCAGGAAGCTGAAGGCTGCTCTGGATCCAGGCCGTGCGATGAGCCTGCTCCGGATGGGTTGGCGTCTGCGGGAATCGCCGCTCCAGCGTGCCGGCCCTCACCATCGGCGTGAGATGGCGATCAGAAAGATTGCTGGCTTCCATTCTGAGCTGGGTCGCCAGCCAAGCAGGGGTTCGCCAGTGGCCGGCACAGAGCTGTGCTACTGCCTGCCGCAGGGGCTCCTCCTGGAGCGAGAGCCAAGCCCTGCAATGGGCTCCAGCCCCCTCGATCCGGCACCAGCTCCCCTCAATCGGCGGCATTGGCAAGGCACAGCCTTGGCACCAGGGTGTCGTAGCCCTGCGATCCGGCAGGGTGCAGTTACGGCAGGCCCCAATCCCGCAGCCGCCGCAGGATCTGACTCGCTCCGAGGGGTGCTGAGGCCCTTCAGGCTGCGGGGCCTGGATAGCCTCACTCGGCTCGGGAAGCCCAGGGGTCGATCCATGCACGCGATCCATGCACGCGATCCATGGATAACCCTGGATTCCTTTGATCATTCGGCCTTAGATCCTTCAAGATCCCCCGTCGGACAGCGTCGTGGATCCCTTGCGCAACCTGCGGGGGTGCCATGAGTCTGGACGCCTCCACTTTCTTCAGCCGGCAGGGGACTCTGCCAGCGGCGAGGGCGAGGGTGCGGCCCAGAGCGGTGAGTTCGCCTTCGACGCGCTCGATTCGGCTTGCCAGCAGCACATAGAGCGGCGTGCGGCTGGATCATCTGAGGCCTGGCAGATGGCCTGCCGCTGGAGCAGTCGGCCCAACTTCAATACCAGGCGGCTGTATTCGGCCTCGCACTCGGTGCGAATGGCCAAGCATGTCCATTTCAGCGTACGAATCTGCACGCGAAATCGTTATCTTTAAGGCTATTCTCACAGTCAACAGAATACCACGGATTGACAATCTCCCTCGATGTATCCTGAGACTGTTTGAAGGTGTAACTGAAGGGAATCACCGGCACGTTGCTCATCACGAGCATCCAGCCGTTACCAGGGCGGTCGCGGCAATAGCCCTGCGAGCCTGGCCCCACCCTGACGCTCGTCCCTACTTTGGTATCCAGTCGGCCGTCTCGGGCAAACACCATGCAGCTGACCAATGCGGATTCCGAGCCGGGGTTGAGCACAAAGGTCTGGGTTCTGAATAAGCCGCGTGAAGCCGAGTCGAGCTCGCCAGCCGACACATTGGGGCCGATCCAAACGCGCGCCGCCGGCCCCCTTTGAGCATTCAGGGACTCCGGCAGATCGATGCACGACCATTCGCCAGCTTGGGACCAGAGCACACCCTGCTCCGGCCTGCAGCCCGCCCGCTGGGGGATGTAGGTGCGTTGACTGTTGCCGAGTCTGATCGTGGGCTCCTGCACATTGACCGGTGGGAGTCGACGCTCTGAGTCGAGCTGTTGCTCCGTGGTGGACGGTGAAAGTCTCGGCTGGGCACTAGTGCGGTTAGGTACGTTCAGGGCCGCGATGGCCACCGCGAACATGAGTAGTTTCGACAAGTGCATCTCTCAGAGCACTCCGCCCGGCCCGTGCGCCAGGGTTCCCATCGTGAAGGTTCACAGAATAACCCGGTTTTGAGTATTGACCGAAGAAAACACCCTTTCACTGCCGGACATTCGGCGCCGGCTTCGATCGCCTCCACCAGCCGCGAGAGGTGGGTCTTGGCTGCGAGCCTGTTCACCACCCGGCTCGCGCCGCTGCTCGGGTCGGTGCTGGGACGGGAGACAATGGCCGCACACAGCTCAACCAGACCAGACCAGCCAGCACGACCCAGCGCCTCAAGGTCCCAGTGCGCCCTCAGGAAGCGCCTGGGCGTGCCGGCTCGCGTTCATCGAGCAGCTCCCCCACCCGGGCGATGTGCGCCCCCAGGGGCGGGTGGCTGAGGTCGCTCAGCCGCGAGAGATCGACCATCCAGGGCAGGTGCAGATCGTCGAGCTCGGCTTCGATCCGGGCCATGGTGTGGGGAGTGATCGCCGCTCCGATCAGGGTGAGGTCGAAGTCGGAGGCAGGGCGATGGCGACCGATGGCCCGGGAGCCATAGAGGATCGCCCGCTCAACCTCGCGATCGGCGGCCAGCACCTGCTGGATGGCGCTGATGGCGCCCAGGAGCAGGCCATAGCGCTGGGCGTCTGCGTGGGGGAGGTGCTGGTCATGGCGAGGCGGCTGCCAGGGCGGCGAACTGCTCGCGAAGCGCACAGAAGGCCGGATGGAAACGAGCGATTACGTTGTGGGCGATCGCCTGAGCCTGTTCGAGGTTGACGGTGTGGGACGACTCTCAGGCAGGCACGCTCTCTCCGCGACACCGCTCGAAGGGACTCTTGGCGTAGAGGGAAGGGAAGGAGACGGGTCGCCTTGGAAGAGCCCGTAGCGGTCCCGCAAGGTCAGGGATGCCGCTGATAACGCTGGCGAGATGAGGCCATGGCCGTTGCTCTGCAACTGGGCCAGCATGGCTCGCGGAACGGCACGGTGGCCAGCCAGCACGCAAACCCAAGGAATGCCAAGGTTGAGTGACGTGACCCCCTTGATCGGTCCAGGCCTTAGAAGAGTGGGTGGATTTGATCATGCTGCAGCCCCAGCGGATGTGGTCCGCGGCGATCTCACGCAGGCGATGCCTGAGCTTGGCCTCCTCCAGGTCGACAACCTTGTCGCTGTGGCGCTGGGTGCTGCGATGTTGGCCCACCACCCGGCAGTCAAGGGGTTCGGAGGCCCGGCAACGCTCCTGCAGGACCACAACGGTCCGTCTCACCAAGAGGTGCGCCTCTCGGTGAGAAGACGCTCCGGGCTCAGCAATTTCCCTCGGAAAAACCCTACTGCTGGGCAGAAGCCTCCGGCTAGAGCATCGCCATCTCCAGCTCCGCTACCGCCAGAAGCTTTTTAGCCGGGCGTTCTCCTTCTCCAGCTGGGTCAGCCGCCTGGCCTCCTCGGCCTGCATCCCGCCGTACCGCTGCCGCCAACGGTGGTGCATCGGCTGCGTCACCTCGATCACACGGCAGACCTCCGCGACAGTCTTGCCCTGCGCGATCAGCTGCTCGGCGGTTCACTGTTTCTCTTCGAGAAGGCTTCGCCTACGCAGAAGCCCTTCGGGCTAGAGCTTGCGGATGATCTGCTCCGCTGTGTGCCTGGTGCGTTTCATGGTCGAGTCTCCGGCCCAGTCTGGCCGGCTGAGGACCCTCATTCAGCCTGGACTGGTTTTCGGGGTCCACGTCACTTTATCCATAAAGCATTGAGCTGATTTTGGTCATAATGAATGTTGAATTAATAGTGCTGGAAGCTTTACCCTGAGAGCTATTCAGGCTTTCTGATGCGCGAGAAACACGAAAAGGCTTTGGCTAGAACGTATACCGGACAAAACTGTCGGGCTTAGCGTTGTCTTCCGCTCCGTTGCTGCCGGAAGGCTACATTGAGGGATTGACGAACGCTTCACGCGATTAGAAAGTTGTCTTTCATGCAAGGAAGAGGCACAAAGCTCCAGTAGGGGTATGGCAACGATTCCGCCAAAAAAGGGGGCCTATCCCCTGAAAGTCTTGATTGTGCTTGGGCGAGATAGCCTGAACTCTATCGATTGGCAACGCTAAAATAAGCCTTGAATCATCTCAGAGTAACGATCCATAACAACATTTCGGCGAATTTTGAGCGTTTGGGTGAGCAGACCATTTTCGATCGTCATTGGCTCCGGTAACAGTGCAAATGCAGCAATCTCATCCTGGGGGCGGTAGCCGGGGCGATCGCGCACTTCTCGGTTGAGTTCCTGGCGCAGGAGATGATGGATAATGAGGTTGTCTGGCGCGATCGCCTCCTTCTCCCCAATCAGCAACGGAGGGGATTGCGCTAATCCCCAAGCTTGCAGAACTTCTAGATTCGGCACAATCAGTGCTCCGAGGGCCTTCCGGTCTTGCCCAACCAGAACAATTTGATCGATAAATGAACTGCGCAAGCAGGCATCTTCGATCGGTTGTGGCTCAATGTTTTCGCCATTGCTGAGAACGATCGTATCCTTGGCTCTGCCGGTCAGGATAATGCTGCCATCGTCTGCTAGCCAGCCAATATCGCCCGTATCAAACCAGCCGTCGGGATCAATGGCCTTGGTGGTGGCTTCGGAATCGCGATAATAGCCCTGCATGATCTGGGGGCCTCTGGTCAGGACTAAGCCGCGTTTTCCGGTGGGCAAAGCCTGTCGGGTTTCTAGATCGACAATCCGAAATTCGGTCTGGCTTAACGGTTGACCAGACGCCATGCGCAAATTGTTCCAGTAGCGTCGCGCACTGAGTACGGGGGAGGTTTCAGTCAGCCCGTAACCGACCAAAATCTCGATGCCAATCATTTCAAAAAAGTCTTCTAAATGCTGGGCCAGGGAGCCGCCGCCACAGATGAGTTGCTTGACATTGCCACCCAGGGCTTGCTGCATTCGCTTATAAAGCAGCAGTTCTCCCAAGTAGTGCAGCGGAGCCAGCAACAGCGTGGTCGCCCAGGCTCTCAGGAGCGCCGAACGCGTCGGATATAAATTGCGTAAATCGCGGTGCTTCCAGGTACGTACCGCTTGAATGTAGCGACTGCTGACCGCCAGAAACGATTGAATGAAGGCTCGCATTCGAGGGGGCCGATCGCGAAAAGACTTTTGAATCCCTTCGTAGATCGACTCCCACAGTCGCGGCACTCCCACCACATAGGCGGGCTTATAGGTTTGCAGATCTGGCTTGAGATAACGGCGATTAGTATAGACCTGGGTGCAGCCCTGGGAGAGCGTATAGTATTCGCCGACCCGCCCAAAACTGTGCCAGGTGGGTAAGATGCTGAGGGTGCGATCGCCCACCAGGGGTTGAATAATCGCCGTTAAAGCCACCAATTGGTAGATAAAGTTGGCGTGGCTTAGCATGACCCCTTTGGGTTGGCCAGTGGTGCCAGAGGTGTAAATCAGTGTGGCGAGGGTGTTTGGAGTTGTGTTGACTGGTTGTAGCGGTTGCTGGTTGCCCAGTTCCAGCAGTTGGTCAAACGTGAGTAGTTTGACGTAGGAGGGGCGACCGGGCAAGTCGGGTTGTTCGTTCGATAGCAGCACCACCCACTCAACGGGCAATGTCCAGACGCGATCGCCAAACCGGGCTAACGTTTTGGCGTTTTCCACCACCAGCCCACTGCTCTGGCTATGTTCCAGAATGTAAAGCAGTTCATCGCGATCTGCAGTGGCTGATCGCACCGCATCCGCTGCCCCCGCTAGCATGATGCCTTGATCTGCCACCAGCCACTGCCAGCTATTGTCGGCAAAGAGCGCCCCAATGGGTGGATTTTGAGGCGACTTTTGAGATGG
>JBIKUY010000095.1:0-6841 GCA_044347355.1 Prochlorococcaceae cyanobacterium
GACGGCAAGGTGACCACCGCGGAGGTGATCCCGATCTGGCGCACCCCCGGCTATGCGAATTACACCTGGGTGGTGCAGCCCGACCTGGATGCCCAGTTCGCGCCGGGCTTCACCGACAAGCTGGAGCAGGTGTTCGTGGGCCTCGATGAGGGGAACCCGCGGCAGGCCCAGATCCTGGAGCTGTTCGGCGCCGAGCGCTTTGTACCGGCCAGCAACGACCAGTACCAGGCGATCGAGAAGGTGGGGCGTGAGATCGGCAAGATCCGCTGAGACCCAGTTGCTGGCCACTCCCAGCCCGGATCAGGCCCTGCTGGAGTTGCGGGGGGTGGGCGTCCCCGGACGCCTGCGCCCCAGGCTGCGCCAGGTGAGCCTGGCCCTGCGGCCAGGCGAGCGGGTAGCGCTGTTGGGCCCCAGCGGCGCCGGCAAGAGCACCCTGTTGGCGGTGGCCAACGGCCTGATCGCCCCCAGTTCAGGCCAGGTGCTCTGGCTGGGTGAGGCGCGGGCCCCTGGCCCGCGCCGACGGCGGCGGCAGCAGGCCCGGATCGGCACCCTCTGGCAAGACCTGCGCCTGATCGAGGAGCTCACGGTGCAACAGAACCTCAACGCCGGTCGACTGGCGGCCTGGGGTTGGCCGCGGGCCCTGCTCAACCTGCTGGTGCCCCTGGAAACCGACGCCTGCGCGGCCACGCTGCGGCGCCTCGACCTCGATTCCCAGCTGCTAAACCAGCCCGTTGCGGCCCTCTCGGGCGGCCAGCGCCAACGGGTGGCCCTGGGCCGCCTGCTGCGCCAGAGCGCCCTGCTCTGGCTGGCGGATGAACCCTTGGCCAGCCTGGATCCGCGCCTGGCCGAAGACCTGCTCAACCTGCTGCTCAGCGAGACCGCCGCGCCGCGGGGGCTGCTGCTGAGCCTGCATCGGCCCGACCTCACCTCCCGCTTCGATCGGGTGCTGGGGCTGCGCGATGGCACGTTGCTGTTCGACCTGCCGGCCCATGCCCTCGAACAGCACCACCTGGAGGCGCTCTATGCCGGTGAGGCGCTGAGCCCATGACCCTGACCCTGCTCCGGCCGGCCGCTCCGCTTTGGCCTCTGTTGCCGGCCCTGGCACTGGTGCCGCTGGCACTGGTGCTGCCAGCGATCAGCCATGGCGGCGGCTGGGGGCTGGTGGCCGACTTCACCGCAGCGGCCCTGCGGCCCTCGCTGCAACCCGAGGTGCTGCGCAGCGTGCTGCAAGGGCTGGCCACCACCCTGGCGATGGCCATGCTGGGTTGGGCCTGCAGCCTGGGGCTGGGGTTGCTGCTGGGTGTAGCCAGCTCCCGGCTGGTGTGGGAGCAAGGGCTGGGACTGTCCTGGCCGAGCGGATTGGTCCGCCGCCTGCTGGCCCTGCCCCGGGCGATCCATGAACTGATCTGGGGCCTCGCCCTGCTGCAACTGCTGGGGCTGCAACCGGTGGTGGCGGTGCTGGCCATCACCATTCCCTTCGGGGCCCTTGTGGCGCGGGTGGTGGCCGACCAGCTGGATGCCCTGCCGGTGCAGTCGCTGGAAAGTCTGCGCAGTGCCGGTGTTCCAGCTGGGGCTGCCCTGCTCACGGCCCTGGGGCCACCGCTGCTGCCCCAGCTGCTCAGCTACGGCGGCTACCGGCTGGAGTGCGCCCTGCGTAGTGCCACCCTGCTGGGGGTGTTCGGCCTGGGGGGGCTGGGCACGGAACTGCGGCTCACCCTGCAGTCGCTCGCCTTCCGGGAACTGTGGAGTGGCCTATGGGCGCTGCTGCTAGCCATGCTGCTGCTGGAGCAGCTGCTTGGCTGGCTGCGCCGCCGCTGGGCGATGCCCTCGCGGCTGAACCTCCGGCCGGCGGGGGTTGGCCGCAGCGGCCGGGAGCTGGTGCTGGCCGCGTTTTGCCTGATCCCCCTGCTGCTGGTCTTGGGTTGGGGGTTGGGGGTGAATCCTGCTGGCCTGCTGCGCTGGCAGCCCCTCCCCCCCCTGCCACCGGCCGACTGGGATGCCGTGGCCGCCCTGCCCTGGCCGCGGCTGGTGGGGAACACTGTGCTGATGACCCTGCTGGCCGCGGCCCTGGCGGTGGGGCTGGCGCCGCTGCTGCTCCTGCTAGCGGGGCCTTGGGCCTGGGCCCGGAGGCTCGTGCAGGCGATCTGGGCCCTGGGGCGGCTGTGGCCTCCGCCGCTAACCGCGCTGCTGCTGCTGTTTGTGCTGCAACCCGGGCTCGTCACCGGCGCGCTGGCCCTGGGCTTTCACAACTTGGGGGTGCTCGGCCGGCTGCTGCAGGAGAGCGGCGAGCACAGCCAACTGGGGCCTGAACAGGCACTGGCCTGCGGGGGCAGCGCCCCACGCATCGCCCTGCTCTACGGCCGCTTTAGCGGACTGGCCAGGTCCTACCTGGCCTACGGCGTGTACCGCGCCGATGTGATCCTGCGCGAGTCGGTGGTGGTGGGCCTGGTGGGCGCCACGGGATTGGGCAGCCAGTTGATGGAAGCCCTCAGTGCCTTCGCCGTGGACCAGCTGCTCGCCCTGCTGCTGGCCTACGGCCTCCTCACCCTGGTGGGTGAAGACCTGAGCGACCGGCTGCGCCAGCGCCTCAGCGCGGGCACACCAACCCCAGCTGCAGCAGATGCTGGGCCGCCTCAGGTGCGCTGAGAGTGCCCAGCTGCACCGCCTGGCTGGCATGGCTGCTGAGGTCGTGGTCGTAGCAGCGGTCGTAATAGTCGAGCATCTGGCGGCAGGCTGCAGCCCAGTCATGGTGCTCGATCGCCTCCAGGGCCGCCGCTGTGCGCTGGGGACCAAGCCGGCGGGCGATGCGGCCCGTGGCCTCGGCCAGGGCTGTGGGCTCCTGCACCCCATAGATGGACACGAGATGCGCCACCCGCTGCTCCAGGGGACGCTGCACCTCCAGGGCCGGAGCCGCCTGCATCTGGCGCCAAAGGCCCCCCGGGATGCGGCAGCGGCCCACCTGGGCGCTCTCTGCCTCCAGCCAGATCTCTGAGGCATCCCTCAGCTGATCCAGGGCCAGGGCCAGGCGGTTCTCGTAGTGCTCACTGCTGGGCTGGGGCGGCAGACCCAGGCCGCCGAAACTGCTGCCGCGATGGTGGGCCAGGCCCTCCAGATCCACCACCGCCACGCCCCGCTCCGCCAAAGCGAGCAGCAGTTCGGTCTTGCCGGTGCCCGTGCGCCCGCCCAGCAAGCGCAGCGGCCAAGGCTGCTCGAACAGCTCCAGAGCCCAGCGGCGAAAGGCCTTGTAGCCCCCTTGCAGCCGCAGCACCGGCAGCTCGAGCTGACCAGCCAGCCAGGCCACGCTGCCGCTGCGCATGCCACCCCGCCAGCAGAGCAGCCGCAGCGGTTGCCCCGGCCCAGCCGCCGCCAGCTCGGCCAGCTCGACCGCCATCCCCTCCAGCCTTGGCCCCACCAGGGCCAGTCCATGCAGCACCGCAGCCCGCCGGCCCTGTTGCTTGTAGAGGGTGCCCACCGCAGCGCGGCCGGAATCATCGAACAGCGGCAGGTTGTGGGCACCCGGGATGTGGCCCTGGGCGAACTCCGCCGGACTGCGCACGTCCACCAGGGCCCCGCCGGCGGCCAGGAAGGCCGGCACCGCCAGAACGCTGTCTGCCGTGCCTGGTGCGTTCACTGGGCCAGGTGGCAGGCCGGAGAGAGGTGAAGTCATCGCCCAATCGTGCCTGGCAGGCATGGCCAAGGGGAGGCTGTGGCTGGATGGTGGGCGCGCGGGCGCAAGGGCTGAAGCAGGATCAGAAACAACCGCCAGCTGCCATGCCCCCCGCCGTTCCCCGCAAGCTGATCGTGTTGGGAGACAGCGGCGTGTACGGCTGGGGCGATCCCCTGGAGGGCGGCTGGTGCGAACGGCTGCGCCGCCACTGGATGGAGCTGCCGCTTGGGCCCGTGCTCTACCCACTCGGGGTGCGGGGCGACGGCCTGGAACGGGTGGCAGCACGGCTCCAGGCGGAGGTGCACTGCCGCGGGGAGCTGCGCCGCCAGCAGCCCCAGGGAATCCTGCTGGCGGTGGGCCTCAATGACACGGCCCGGGTGGGTCGGCGCGACGGCCGTCCCCAGCTCGACGCCGAGGGCTTCCTGTTCGGCCTGCAGCGGCTTCTGCAACAGGCCCGGGCCATCGCCCCGGTGCTGATGCTTGGCCTCACCCCGGTGTGCGAGGAGGCGATGCCCTTCGCTGAGGTGCTCTGGTATCAGCTGGAGGATGTGCGCCGTTATGAGGGCCTGATTGAGGAGGCCTGCATGGAGGCCGGGGTGCCGTTTCTGCCGTTGCTGGATGAACTCCTCGCTGATCCAGGCTGGCCGGATCGGCTACGCGACGACGGTCTGCATCTCAATTCCGAGGGGCACCGCCAGCTGTACGAACGAATCCGGGGCTGGCCCGCGCTGCTGCACTGGGCGGAACTGCAGTGTTTCCAAGTGAACACGCCTCTCTTCTGATGGCTGACCTTTCTGATGCCTGAGCGTTTTGAACACTGACCGTGCTGACCAGTTGAACCCGTGCTGACCAGTTGAACCGACCGTCAGAACAAAGCCGTCAGAGCAGGGCCATCAGCAGGGCCACCAACAGGCTGGTGACCAGCACGGCCGCCAGGCCCCCCAGCACCAGCAGGCTGAGGCCCGTGGCCACAGCCATCCGCAAGGTGGTAACGGGGAACAAGAGATAGAGGGTGAGGACGATCGCCAGGGGCCAGAGGGGCGGAATCAACAACGACACCACCAGCAGCGCCAGCAGTTTGCGGCGCTGCTGGCGTTGCTCCAGGAGAGCCTGCTGCTGCTGCTGCTGTTCCAGCGCCCGCTCGGCACGCTCGTCATCACTGACCCAGCGGCCGATGCGGCGGGCCTCCTCCAAGTCCCGTTCCAGCTGCCGGATGCGTCGGGCCTCGGGTGCGGAGACTTGGCGAGCGGTGGCGGCAATCGGCATGGCGGGGCCAAGCAGCTCAACGGCGTGTATTCAAGCTAGGAAGCCCATCCCTCCCCCAGGTGGGTGATCCGAACCACCCGAACCGGGGACGACTGGGCGAAGCAGGACGCGGAGGCTGACGTCAGGCCCCCAGGGGGCCATGCCCACCTCCAACCGTCAGCCAGTCCGATGGCCGTTTCCCCCTCCAGCAGCCAAGCCACAGCGTCTGAGGCTGTGAACCGATCAGCCGGGTCCCGGCAGCAGCAGACCAACCGGCGAACCAACCAGCCAACCAACCAATCGCTGCTCCGCCGCCTCGGCGGCAGTCGCGCCGCCGCAGCCCGGCTGCACTGGCGCAATGCCTTGGTCAGCCAGAACCTCGGGCTGGTGCACATGGTGGCCAACCGCGAAAGCCTGCGCAGTGGCAGGCCCTTCGACGACCTCTGCTCCGCCGGCTATGAGGGCCTGATCCGGGCCGTGGAGTGTTTCGACACCAGCCGCAACGGAGCCCTAAGCAGCTTTGCCGTTCCTTACATCCAGGGGGCGATGCGGATGGATCAACGGGAGCGGCAGCAGCCGCTTCGCACCCCCCGGCGCTTGCGCGAACTACAGCAACGGGCGCGGCGGCTGCAGGAGAAGCGCCGGGCCGCCGGCCAAAGCCCTCTGGCGGCGGCGGAACTGGCAGAAGCCCTGGGTTGCAGCCTGGCGCGGCTGCAAGAGGCGGATGCCGTGCAGCGTGCCCTGGGGGTCGCCAGCCTCGACCAGCCCCGAGGGGAAGGCGATGGAGAGGAGCAAAGCGGCAGCTGGCTGGAGCAGATCAGCGAGCGCAGCCCCCGATCGAGGGATGAGGACGACAGCCAGCTGCAGTGGCTGCGGCGGCGGATGGGGGGCCTGGAGGCCGCCGATCGCGAGCTGCTGGAGGCCCGCTGGATCGATGGCCTGAGCTGGAGCGCGGTGGCGGAGCGCATGGGCGTGGACAGCAGGCAATGCCGGCAGCGGGCGGGAACCCTGCGACGCGCGCTTCAGGGGGCCAGCAGCCAGGTGGAGGCCAGCAGGGCTAAAGCCGCCGCCAGGGCCGTCTGAATTCCATTCACCAGCTCATTGCTCAGCCAAGCGAAGCGCCGCTGGGCCGTGGCACCGATCACGCTCTCAGCAAGCGTGGCCAGCAGGCCCACGACGCTCACCAGTAGGGCTGATGCGGCATCGGGCAGCAAACCCAGGAGCAGGCCAAGGCCAGCCATCAGGGCACTCCCCACCAGGCTGGCCAGGCTGCCCTCCAGGCTGATGGCGCCGTCGGTGCCTGGCGGTACGGGCTGCAGGTTGGTGATCAGCACACAGCGCCGGCCCCAGCGCTTGCCCACCTCACTGCCGCAGGTGTCGGCGAGCTTGGCGGCAAAACTGGCCACAAAGGCCAGCAGCAGCGGCGAGCGCCAGGAGGTCGGCGCCAGCACGATGGCCATGGCCAGCAGGGCACCCGTGGCTGCCGAGCCCCACACGTTCTCCGGCCCGCGGCGGCCGCCCCTGCCCTCAGCCAGGCCCTGCTGCTGCTTGCGCCGGAACCCCAGGCGGGTCACCAGCGAGCCCACCAACAGGTACGCCACCACCGCCAGCCAGCCGCGAACACCCAGGCAACCCCAGAGGATCGTGCCCAGGATGGCGGCATGGCACCAGCCGGCCGGTGTGAGCAGGGGCAGGCGCTGGGCCAGGCCGATCAACAGCCCATTGAGCGCAAAGGCCAGCAACCAGGTGAGCGGCTGCTGGGCCGGCAGCCAGTCCGGAAACGGAGCGGTCAAGGGGAAGCACAGCGAGGCGGGGCCCCAGTGTGTGGCGTCAGCCGCTGTGTTGCACAGCCCTAAGGAGAGGGTCCAGGGGTGGGCACAGCAACGGATAATCGCTGCAACCCAGGGCTGCGGTGATGTTCTTCAAGCG
>JBIKUY010000439.1:0-6824 GCA_044347355.1 Prochlorococcaceae cyanobacterium
TGAACACCGGCAGCAGCAGGGTGTTCCGGGCCGCCAGGCCGTGGAAATGGCCGGTGTTGGGCTTGGTGGCCAGGTAGATGATGGTGTCGATGCGGCCGAGGGCGCGGCGGGCCTGGACGCTGTGGGGATTGGCGCCGAACAGGTTGCCGCCGAGGCACAGCAGGGTGTCCACAGCGCCGGCATCGGCAGCTTCGATCAGGGCGCGGGTGTCGTAGCCGGGGGTGCGGCTGAGGGGCCGGCCGAGCAGCTGCTCAAGCGCGAGCCGCATCGGTTCGCGCAGGTGCACCGTCACCCCCATCGAGCCGAAGCCCTGCACGTTGGAGTGGCCGCGGATCGGCATCGTGCCCGCCCCGGGCCGACCCACATTGCCCGTGAGCACGGCGGTGTTGGCGATCGCCTGCACGTTGCTGGTGCCATTGGCGTGGTGGGTGATGCCCATCGCCCAGGCAAACACCACGGCGCGGCAGGCGGCCAGGCGGGCAGCGGTGTGCTCCAGCTCCTCGCGGCTGAGGCCGCAGCAGGCGGTGATCGCCCCCCAGGGGGTGGTTTCGATCTGGGCGATCAGCTCCTGCCAACCGTCGGCGTGGGCCTTCACGAACTCGAGGGCGAGGGCGCCGCGCTCCAGCAGCGCCTTCTGGATGCCCAGAAACACCGCCGTGTCGGAGCCGGGGATGGGCTGCAGGAACAGCGAGGCGATCTCACTGCCGCCGCCGAGCATCGAGCGGATGGGGAAGGCGGGCGAGCCGAACTTGAGCAGCCCGGCCTCCAGCACCGGGTTGATCACGATCACCGTGCCACCGCGCTCGCGCAAGCGGATCAGCTCGTTCATCAGGCGCGGGTGGTTGGCCGGCGCGTTGGAGCCCACCAGCACCACGCCATCGGCGTGCTGGAGGCTCTCCAGGTTCACCATTGATGTGCCGCTGCCGAACACCCGGGTGAGGCCGATGGTGGAGGGGGCGTGGCAGAGGTCGGAGCAGTCGGCCAGGTTGTTGCAGCCGAGGGCGCGCAGCAGCAGCTGCAGCAGGTAGGCGGCCTCGTTGGAGGAGCGGCCGGAGCTGTAGGAGGCCACCCGCTCCGGCGGCGGGCTGCGGAAGGCCTCGGCGGTGAGGGCATGCACCTCCGGCCAGCCGATCGGCTCGTAGTGTGCGCTGCCGGCGCGGCGGATCAGGGGCCGGTCGAGCCGCCCCAGCCGGTCGCATTCGGCGGAGGTGAGCTGCTGCAGCTCGGCGAGGCTGCGGCCGGCGAACACCTCGCGGGGAACGGCCGGCTGCAGCTCGGCGCCGATCGCCTCCACGCTCTTGAGGCAGCGCTGCAGCGGCTCGCCCAGCTCATCGCGGAAGCCGCCGTTCTGGCCGCCGGTGCCCCAGGCACAGCTCAGGCAGGCACTCTTGTGGGTGAGCGCCTGCCAGAGCCGGGGGCCGGTGGGGGAGAGGGTGGCGCGGGCCCAGCCGTCGATCAGGGGCCAGCCGCCGCCGCTGCTGGCATCTTCCGGCGCGGGGGGCGGAAGAACGGGGGACGGGTCGGGATCGGCGGGCGCCATGGCCGCAGCTGCCGGGGTGCTGTCCAGTTAAGGAGTGTCGGCGCCCGGATTGGGGACGCCGGACACCAGCGCGAGCGGGCAAACCTGAACCTGTGCCGCCGCTCCATCGATGTCCACCCCAAACCGTCCGGCCGGGCTGATCCAGCGCTACCGGGAGGAGCTGCCGGTGCGACATCCACGGGAGATGGGCAGCACCGAGGTGAACGCCTTCCTCAGCCATCTGGCGGTGGACCTGCAGGTGAGCCCTACCACCCAGAACCAGGCACTGGCGGCGCTGATGTTCCTGTATCGCGAGCCGTGTTGCAGCGGCTTGAGAGTGGCAAAGTGCTGGTGGCGGGCCTGCTCTACGGCAGCGGTCTGCGGTTGTAGCTAACGGCTTCCGCGAAGCGGTTGGAAGAGTTGCGGCTGTGGGTGCATGACCTGGACTTCAGCCGGCAGGAACTGACTATGCGCGACGGCAAGGGCGGAAAGGACCGCCGCACCCTGCTGCCTCGTGGCGTGGCAGAGCAGCTGCGCACTCACCTGCAGGAAGTGAGGCGGATCCACCAGCGGGATCTGGACGAGGGCTGGGGACAGGTGCAACTGCCCTAAGCGCTCGCCCGCAACTATCCGAATGCGCCTGTGGAATGGGGTTGGCAGTAGGTGTTCCCGCAACACAGCCGCTGGTGCAATCCGGCAACCGGTGAACAGGGCCGCCACCACCTGGATCCCAGCCCGATCCAGAAGGCGGTGCGTAAGGCGGTGCTGGCGGCGGGCATCAGCAAGCCGGCCACCTTCCACAGCCTGCGCCATTCCTTCGCCACCCACCTGCTGGAGCGCGGACAGGACATCCGCACCATTCAGGAACTGCTGGGCCACAGCGACCTGAAGACCACGATGATCTACACCCATGTGCTGAATCGTGGCCCGCTGGGCGTCGCCAGCCCAGCCGACGAGCTTTGACTGCGTATCAAGAAGAACAGACCGTTATCGGATCCGCATAAAATCCACCCCCCCATAGCCGCGACGCTCGAAAACCCTGGCCCGCAAGGGGCATTCCGCTCGTGGACGGAACACAAAAGGGGATTTAGGCTGACCGAGACCATGAAGGCCAGGTGGATACCGGACCCGCCCATTGAGCGTTAGAAGGAACTGGATGGCAAGCGTCAGACTGCGCCATTTGCAAAAGTGAAGAAATGCCATCACCCGTGCATATCTGTCTGTGCACATACTGCAGGCAAATGACATCTTTTGTTTATATTAAATCATTTATCAGCTCCCCCGCATTCAGCTTCTTGAGGTCACTGATAGACTTGATTTTGGCTATATGGGAGATAACGCCTCTATACTCTTTGAACTTGGCTTTTAGTATGTCAGAATCTGTTAACTCAAAGCCATTTGCAAGAGCATAGTTCACAGCAAGCAGCATTGCACTAGTAATTGAAATTGCCGTGATTGCGGCTGCAACTTCGATGACACCTGTTGGTGGAATAAATGAGGTGAAAAATAGGAAGATATTTGTCGCAACTGCTTGACCAGCAAAGACTGGGAGAACCGCCCATGCCGAGGATTTTGAGAGAACTGTTCCTTTATATAGATAGTGAAGCGAAGCAATGGCTGCAAGTTGCGTTGCAGTAATAAAAGCAGCTTTCCCAGGTAGTGCTGCTTGAACTCCAACCGCAGCGATTGCAGCAACTATGAATCCCTTTGCATAACTCCGTTTTTCACTCATATGGCGGATCAAAAGAAGCTTTTTTTGCTTTGTCTCCAGGAACTCTTCTATATCTCTTCTGAGGTCATCAATGCCACGAAGTCTTAACTCAGTGTTAGGTGACAAGTCAGGATCATAGCCGAACGTGCAAACTGGATATATCTTATCTACTCCCAAGCACAAACACCACTGATTGACGACCTTTGTTAGTGCACCTTCAGCATAGTCGTCATACGTATCAATTTTATTTAGTGCAATAAAGACTTCGCTGCACTGGCGTCGCAAATCATCAAAGACAGTCTTCTGCGAATCATTTGCGGCTCCAGTAATCACAAGAATGCCCACATCTATATTCGCCATAAAATCTCTTGTGACATCGCTATTCTCCTGCTTGATGTCGTCGATGCCTGGCGAGTCAATGAGTCTGACTTGCTCATCTAGCTTGAAAATCTTTAATTTGGTCGTAACACCAGCTTCTACGCCGACTTCGGCTAAAGGATTGTGGCGTGATCTCATTAGCAATGCATTGATCAGCGAGCTCTTCCCTGAGCTGACTTTCCCAATCACTGCGATATTCAGTGTCCCTCTGAGATTCCGAGTGTTCTCATCGTAAGCAGTAGTAGCCTCTTCAAAGAATCGACTCTCATCTAGGTCTAGTTGAAGCTTCCAAGCTTGGTCGAGCAGATTTCTAAAGAACTTTTCATTGGGATCACTTGTAAGTTGAATCTTTTTCTTGCTTCCGTTAATACTAATCCTGTGTACTGATTCATTCCCCCTCGTAGCCTCAATAGTTTCACCCTGGGGATTTTTTATGACGAGAAGATTTCTGCTGGAGTCAAATTCGACAGTGTAGGTCCTGCCATTCATGATTAACGTTCTGTTTGTGTCCATAGTCTGTTGGAAGCAGATGTTTGCAATGTGCCTAGCCTAGCCAAGCCATGAACTACCACTATCGAGCATAAGTCTATTGATTCCTGGTGCTCTTAAAAGAGGGGTAGGATATTTTCTGACTGCGGCTCCCTCGCTCAAAGTCCTCTTTCTTGTTGGAATCTATTATATGAAGGCGTCAGCTCAGTCCTGGCTAGATGCATGAATAGACTCTCTCTGAATATAGTACTCCTTCTAACATGCCCCTGGAGTGGACAGGCCACCACCAGCTCTCAGCTTCGCCGCCCCAAGCTACCTGCCTGCCACTCAGGGGCAGCGTTAGACGTACTGTCCAAAAATGACACAATCAGCAGCTATGAGTAAATAGTCAGCATAGTCTAGCATTCAGCAGTTAATGAACAGGAAAGGCTGCGTACCAAGTTTGGATTAGAAGTCATGATTTCAGTCGATCAAATGACCGATAAAAAGTTTGGCAGATTATTAGTACTAAGTATAGAGAGAGGCAAGGATAAGCCTCCAATTGCACACTGCAGATGCGATTGCGGTCTCCTGCATTCTGCAAGGGCATATCACATTCGCGATGAGAAAATTCGATCCTGCGGCTGCCTGAATAACGAGTTAAGGATCCAGAGAACCTTTAAGGATATCTCTGGCCATAGGTTTGGTAGGCTGCTTGTTATAGGGAGAGGAGAAACCAAAATTTTCAAATCTGGGCAATCTAAGACTTTATGGAATTGCCTCTGTGATTGCGGCAAAGAAAAATCCGTCTTGGCGTCTCATTTGCAAAGTGGCAGAACTATCTCTTGCGGCTGCTTTCGAATTGAGGTCACAAAGGAGAAGCTTACCGAGGATCTGAGCGGGAAAGTATTTAATAGGCTTACCGTACTGAGAAGAAGTGATAAAGGGGCGCGCGTTAAGTGGATTTGCAAATGCTCTTGCGGTGAAGTAGTCGATGTAAATGCACACACTCTTAAGTCCGGCGCCACAAACTCATGTGGTTGCTACAACCGGGATATGGCTTCAGAGAAGAACTCAAGACCATTAAAGGAAGGCTATAGATCGGGGTTGCTTAAGGTTGTGAGGCCACTCTCAAAGGAAGAGCTTGAGCCTCTTAGAACAACTCTAAACACACGGTGCATTTATTACCTCTGCAAATGCGAGTGTGGAAATGAAAAGATTTTATCTAGTGGGATGCTTCGAGGAGGATCTGCGCAGATCTCTTGTGGGTGCATGCTTAACAAGGGTGGGGATTCTTTTGCAAGATTTCAATCAGAACCAAGTCTTGCTGCGAGCAAGTGTTTTTTGTATTTGACTGAAACTATCTATACTGACTGTGTCAAGCTTGGAATTGCCAAAGACCCAGACGCAAGAGCGCGTGATTCTCGAGGAGTTTACACAGGATGGCGACTAAAGATTCCCATGCGACGTGACATGGCATGGCTGATAGAGCATCGTTTGCTTTCTGAAACCAAGAAGCACTTTACAAAACCCAGAAGCCTTGAGAGTGCATGGGCTGGCTGGACAGAGCTACGGCGGGACATATATCCAAACAATTGGTACATAGACAAGATCAAGAGCTATCAGAGAGAAATGAATACTAAAGGATTCAAGATTGTATGCATAGAAAATATGTTGGCACTAATTTAGTCGGCATTGGCCTGTGCCTCCTCTCTCGATCCGGGTCTTTATGGCTGATAGATGTAATCAGATTCCTAAGACGATTCCGCAGATTAAGTCACGATTCCGCGATCTGCCTCGGATATCTTTCGCCTTGATTCACCGTCAACATCAAGATGCAGAAGACGGGGGCGACAGTTTGTTTATATGCTGGTGTAGCAGGCCCGCTTCTGATCTTGAGCGTTAGACCCAACTAAACAGAGCCACAGTGATTCAAGTTCTTGAAACAGACCTCACGCTGCCAGAGCACGCAAGCGCATTGATTCAGCTCATGGATGAATATGCACTTGACCCTATGGGAGGAAGCAGAGCGCTATCTAAATTCGCGAGGCAAAATCTTGTTTCAGAGCTGAAGAAGCGCGATACTGCGCATGTGATTCTTGCCTTTGTCGATGGCAAGCCAGCGGGCCTGGTTACTTGCCTGGAAGGGTTCAGCACGTTTGCCTGTCGGCCGTTGCTGAATGTTCACGACGCAGTCGTGTCTGCTGAGTACCGTGGCCGTGGCCTCTGCAAACGCATGCTGGAGGTTGCGGAGGCAATGGCTCAACGGCTCGGCTGCTGCAAGATGACGCTGGAAGTGCTGGAAGGCAATGTTGCGGCCCAGGCCGCCTATCGGTCCTGTGGGTTCACGGCCTATGAGCTGGATCCACGCATGGGGAAGGCCCTGTTTTGGGAGAAGAAGCTTGTGCTGCTTGAGCCTTCTCCTCAGCAGGAGCCTGCGGGCTGACGCGCGTGGCCGCGATTGCCAGCCCTGGGCCAGCCCGCCACGATGAAACGAGTGCGTTGCACCCGCGGCCCATGGAAGCAACCCCGACGGCGTCCAGGCCGGCAGCGCGGCGACAGTCGGCCCTTCCCTGGCACGCTCTTGAATTGATTCCCGCACTCGCCGCGCCGGTTCTGGCGGCCCCGGCCAGGCTGATCGCAGCAGGTCCGAAGGCGGCCGTGGCGGCGATCGCCATGGCCGCGTCCCTGCTGATCACCGCCCCGGCGGCCCTGCCCGGCCGTTCCCAGGAGGTGGAGCGGGCCCGA
>JBIKUY010000096.1:0-6800 GCA_044347355.1 Prochlorococcaceae cyanobacterium
GCGGGTGCCATGGGTCTCGCCAGGATGCTGCACCGCCAGAAACAGGGTGGTTTCGGCGCTATCGAAACAGGGCCCGCACAGCTCGCAGTCCATCGGGCCGGTGGCAAACAGCAGGGCCTCACCAGCACGGGGGCCACTGGCAGGGAACAGCCAGCAGGCGTTGTTGCCAAACACATCCAGCGCAGCGCTGCTGGTGGAGCGGTCGGTGACCATCCACAGGTTGCCGCGGCTATCCACTGCCAGGTTGTCGGGCATGGCGAAGCCCATGCCCCCCTGCCAGGGGGTGCCGCCGGTGGCCACCATCCGCCACCGGAAACCCTGGGCGTCGCCCTGCTGCAGGCCGTCGCTCAGACGCATCACCCAGCCGTAGGGCCAGCTGGGCTCCCCCTGGGGCCCGCTGAAAATCGCCGGATCGGCCCGCCCGTCTCCATCACTGCCGCCGGCGGTGAAGGCGATCAGCAGATCGCCGCTGCGCGGGTCGATGTCAGTGTCCTCCGGCCGGGCTGCCGGCGTGGCTCCCACGGCGTTGGCGGCCAGGTGCGCATCGATCAGGATCGCCCCCTGGCGCTCTTCGCCGCTGCCCGGGTACAGGTCGGCCAGGCTGCGGTGTTGGCGTAGGTAGGCCGCAACCTCCCCATCGCTGGTCAGGGCCTCGGCGCCGGGCTGACGCCGGTCGCGGTGGGGCAGCAGGGTGGGCTGGCTGAGTCCGTAGCGCTCGTAGTGGCTGGGGAGCAGGGGCGCCAGGGGAGTGTCCGGCACCAGGGCCAGCCAGCGGCCCGTGCCGTCGGGATCGAACACCGCCGCCTCCAGCCGGCCCCGCTCCAGCAGCCGCGAATTGGCCGGGTCGGCCGGATCGCCTACAAGCTCCTCGCTAACAAAGCGGTACAGATGGCCGCCATGGCGGTCACAGCCCGAGTACAGCACCAAAGGCAGGCCCGCCCGGGCCTGCACAGCCACCGCCTCGTGGCGGAAACGGCCTAGCCAGCTGTGCTTCACCGCTGGCTGCTCGGGTCGGCGCGGATCCAGCTCCACCATCCAGCCGTATTTGTTGCCGGCCAGGGCGAACGGGTTGCCCAAGCCATCGAGACGGTTGCCATCGAAGCGGAAGGGCCGCTCCGCCGGTGGCGGTGAGGAGCCGTCGGCATACACCCGCTCCACCACCTGGCTCTGGAAATTTTCTTCGGCGGAGAGCACCGTGCCCCAGGGGGTCTGACCGCCGGCACAGTTGGCGAAGCTGCCGATCACCCGATCGCCCAGGCCGTCGTCGTAGCCCAGGCGCTGACTCCGGCGGAACACCGCCGCCGCCGGACCGCTGCAGCGCAGCCGCTGTTCGGGCCGCTGCCAGCCGCTGAGGCCGGTGATGCGGCGGTCGTAGCGCCCGGGGCTGGCCCGCCAGGCGCCGCTGGCGTCGCGGCCGATCTCGGACACGCCGATGCCCAGGTCGGCCATGGCGGCCGTGGCCACCGCCAGCAGCGGCTCGCGCAGGGGGTCGTCGGCCGCCAACTCGGCTACATCCACCTGGCCACCGCGCGCCGCCAGCGCCTGGCGCAAGGCCGTGAAGGGCAGCGTGGCGCCGGTGGCCTCGGCGTAGCCCTCCATCCACACCTGCGGGCTGATGTATTCGAAATTCACCGTGAGCAGCGCCCGCCCATCCGCCAGCGGCGTGAACGCCAGATAGTCGTTGTTAAAGCCGAAGCGACCGTCGGCCAAGGGCTCCCCCCAGCTCAGCAGCAGGTCGCTCCGGTAGCCCTCCGGCACCAGCAGCCGGTCGTGGATGGCCATGCGGCTGTAGAGCTCCCGCTGCTGGGCCGCCGTGCGGCCGTCGCCCGGCAGGGGCATGGGCCCCGGCAGCGGTTCGAAGGGCAGACCGCTGGCCGCTGGGGCTGCTCTGCCGGACAGGGAGGGTGCCAGAGCGGCGGCGCTGCCCAGGCCCAGCAGCTGCACCAGCAGGGAGCGGCGGTTCATAGCAACGCCGGCGACGGCGACGGATGCATCCCCATCTTTGGCGAGGTCTGGGGGTGCCACGGCATCCCGGAACACATGGCGGCTAGGAGCCCAGCATGCGGATCCACAGCCACCAGAGCAGGGCCACCGGCAGCGCCGCCAGGGCGAGCATGGCCAGGCTCTGCAGCTGCTCCGGGGTCATGCCGGCCCAGCTCCCGCGGCATCGGCCAAGGCGCGCTCCAAGGTCGCCAGCCGCCGGCCATTCACGCCCAGGTCGGAATCGCCGAGGCGCGACACCGAGCGGGCCTGCACCACACCAGCTCGGGAATCGGCGTGCAGTTCCAGGTCGTCCACAAAGCCGAACAGGGCGCTGCTGCAGGTGGCATGCAGGTAATCGGCGCTGCGCTCCAGCAGCTGGGTACGCGGCAGGGCCTCAACCACCGGCAGCAGCTTGGCCAGGGCGGCCTCCGGGTCGGCGCTGGGCCAGTCGGCGCGGGCGCAGTGGGCCGGCGAGGGGCAGGGGGCCAGGCTGCCACCATGCACGCCCAGCTCCGCAGGAACGGGCCCCACCAGCTGGAACAGCCCCAGGGTGAGCAGCAGCAGCCAGTGGGGCACCAAAGACACGATCACCATCACAGCAGCCGGGAGGAACGGGGGCCGAGCTCTCACACTGGCATTGCCGCCCGCACACCTGACGTGCCATGAGCCCGTTCACACGCAGCCCGGTCGCCAGTTGCGCTGGCCTGCTCGCCGCACTTCCGGCGCTGCTGATCGGCACCGCCACCCACCCGGCTGGAGCGCAATACTCCCCAAACTGCGAGCGCAATGGCCAGCGCGACTTCTGCGCTTACACCCAGGTGGCCGGTGCCACCAATGAGCGCCAGGAGTTCGCCCAAATCGTGTTCGCCGACCACACGGTGTATGAGGTGATGCGCAACGAGACCAGCTGCAGGCAGAAGGGCAACGTGCGCACCTGCGACGCCCGGATCATCACCCCGCCCGGAAACCCCAGACCGATTGCGGCCTGGTACCGCGGCACCGCCTACGAGGGTGGCTACAAGCATGAGTACGTGGGCCAGGGCATCCACATCACCTACGTGTTTCTCGACTGATGGCCCTGCCCCCTTGGCGCCAGTTGCTGAGCGGCGCTTGCAAGCGGGAGGGACGCTCCCCCGCAGCCCGCTGGGTGCAACTGGCCACCGTGGCCATTGACGGCACGCCCCGGGTGCGCACTCTGGTGTTCCGCGGCTGGTCGGGTGATGCCAGCCTGGATCTGCTCACCGACGGCCGCAGTGCCAAGGCGGCCGAACTGGCGCGCGAGCCCGCCGTGGAGCTGTGTTGGCTGCTGCCGCGGGCGCGGGCCCAGTTCCGGCTGCGCGGTGCCGTTGAACCGCTGCCGCCCCAGCTGGAATTGAGAGAACGGCAGCGCCACTGGCAGGGCCTCACCCCCAGTGGCCGGGCGGTGTGGGGCTGGCCCAGCCCCGGCGCTGCACTGCAGGCAGACGCCCCCTTCCCCTCAGCCCTGGAGGACGGCACCCCCCTGCCCGAGCACCTGGATCTGCTACGCATCGGCCTCACCCAGGTGGAGCTTTTGGAGCTCATGCCCCAGCCGCACCGCCGCCGCCGCTGGCGGATGGAGGATGGCTGGCAGGAGCAGGCGCTCAATCCATAGCCACGTCGCAGGCGTGCAATCCAGGAGCCCATCCCCCAGAGTGGTGGCACCTGATCTGTGAACGGATGAAAGAGGTGAGCGCGGCAGAACTGCTGGCCAAGGCGGTGGCGCGCTTTGCCGCCATCTCAGGCGGCCTAGCCCTGATGATCTGGCTGTTTTGGGTGATGCTCGACTTCAAGAGCATGCAGTCGGGCTTCACCCTGCCGTGAGCCGCTCCACTCAGGCCACGAAGCGCTTGTAGAGCCAGCGCACAAAGCCGCCCACCACAGGCACCGGCGCAAAGGTGGGGCCCACGAAGTCGAAGTAATCGCGATGGTCGACGATCTTGCCCTCGGCGTTGAAGCGCAAGCGAGTGGTGCCTGGATAGATGAACTCAATCCCCTTGATCTTCAAGCCCATCTCCCACTCCACAAAGGCCGTGTCGCCCTCGATCGCCACCGCTCCGGGAGTAAGAAACACGTCGTCGCAGCGCTTCAGCAGCCCCTCCTGCGCCTCCAGGTAGGCGGCAATGCCCCATCGTTCTTGCGTGGGGTCCTGGAAGTGCACATCCTCGGCGTAGGCCTGGCGCCATTGGGCTTCGTCTGGAGCGGGAGCCCCATAGGGTTTGGTGAACAGGGCCTTGAGGCTGTCGGCTGTTGCTGACGGAGACTCCACGAACCAGGTGCTCGGCGGCCCTCAAGGCTATGGAGGTGGCAGGGCGAACCGCAGAGTGGGACCAGTCCGGCCGCGATGGCGATGGATCCAGCCCTTGCCCACCTGGAGCTGGCCGTGGTGGGCCATATCGAATGGGTGAGTTTTGTGGCGGTGGAGCAGCTGCCGGCGGCCGGGATGATCCAGCACGCCAGCGCCTTCCGTGAGGAACCGGCCGGCGCCGGCGCGGTGGCGGCCGTGCAGCTGGCCCGGCTCACGGGCCGGCGGGTGCGCTTCTTTACCGCCCTGGGCCGCGATGCCACCGGCGAACAGGCCGCCGCCCGCCTGGAGCAGCTGGGGTTGGAGCTGCACGTGGCTTGGCGTGAGGCCCCCAGCCGCCGGGGTGTGAGCTTTGTGGATGGCGACGGGGATCGCAGCATCACCGTGATCGGCGAGCGGCTCAGCCCCGCGGGCGCCGACCCCCTGCCCTGGCAGGAGCTGGCCACCTGTGATGGGGTGTTCGTGTCCGCCGCCGATGCCGGGGCGCTGCGCCACTGCCGTCAGGCCCGGGTGCTGACAGCCACGCCACGGCTGCGGCTGCCGGTGCTGGAGGCCAGCGGTGTGGCGGTGGATGCCCTGATCGGCAGTGGTCTCGATCCAGCTGAGCACGTACCCCGAGGCGTCCTCAGCCAACCGCCGCGGCTGCGCATCGCCACCGAAGGGGCCGCCGGCGGCTGGAGCGACCCCGGTGGGCGTTACCCGGCCCAGCCCCTGGAGGGCCCGCTGCTGGACAGCTACGGCTGTGGCGACAGCTTCGCCGCCGGCGTCACCGCCGGTCTCGCCGCCGGCTGCAGCGATGCGGCGGCCATCAGCCTGGGGGCCCGCTGCGGTGCCGCCTGTGCCGGGGTGTTCGGTCCCTATCCCGATCACTGAGGGCTCCCGGGTTCAGCGGTCCTCCAGCAACAGGGCGATCTGGTTGTGGCCATTGCCCTGGGCCAGGAAGAGGGCCCGTTCCGCCCGCAGCAGCAGCTCCTGGGGGCAACCTTCGTCGGGGGCCAACAGCGTCAGGCCACCACTGACGCTGAGCTGGTGGCCGCTGGCGCGGAACACCCCGCCCAGCTCGGCGATGCCCGTGCGAATCGCCTCGGCGCGCTCCATGGCGGCGGCCTGGTCCACGTCCACCATCACCATGGCAAAGGCCTGATCGCCGATCTGTCCCAGCAGATCCTGCGGACGGTGCTGGGCCTGCAAACAGGCCGCCACATCATGCAGGGCCCGGTCTGAGGCCTCCTGACCCCAGCGGATGCGCACCTGGCTGAACTGGTCGAGCTCCAGGGCCAACATCGCCAACGGGTGGTGGTCGGCCCGGGCACGCTGCAGTTCGGGATCGGCCTGCTCCAGGAAGCTGGCGCGGTTGGCCAGGCCGGTGAGCGGGTTCACCGTGAGCTCACGGCGCAGCTCCAGTTCGCGCAGCACCAGCTGGGCCATCTCCTCCAGCAGGGTTACCTGCTTGGGGCCAAACTGGCGCGGCTCGCGGTCGATCACGCAGAGGGTGCCGAGATTGTGGCCCTCGCGGCTCTGCAGCGGCGTGCCGGCATAGAAGCGGATGTTTGGTTCCGCCGTGACCAGCGGGTTGGTGTTGAAGCGCTGGTCCTGGATGGCATCGGGCACCACCAAGGTTTCGTCGCCGGCGATGGCATGGGCGCAGAAGGCCATCTGCCTCGGCGTTTCCTTGACCTCCAGCCCGTGGCGGGCCAAGAACCACTGGCGATCGCGATCCACCAGCGAGATCAGAGCGATCGGTGTGTCCAGCACGCTGGCCGTAAGTGTCACCAGCCGGTCGAAGTGCTCATCGCCGGGGTGGTCCAGCACCCCCTGGCGCTCCAGGTCCCGCAGCCGCTGGATCTCATCCGGCGGCAGGGGATAGTCGGGGTAGGGCATGGCGATCTCCCCATGACCTTCAGCCTAGGCAGGCTGGATCAGGGTGGCGGGCAGGCCTCAGCAGGGATTGTCCACGAAGCGCCGGCCCACGAACGGTGAGGTCATGGCCCGGAGCAGGGCGCTGTAGCTGAGCTGATAGCGCTGCTCATCGCCCACCTGCAACGGCCTGCTGCCGTCGCCCTCCACCACCAGATGGTCGCTGGAGGCTCCGCGGATGGTCGTGCTCGCCGGGGGGGTGAGGCCGGCCGGATCCACGTCCTGCTCCCCCAGGGCGAGCAGGGCCCGGTGCACGGGCTGGGGCGCCGCGGCGGCGGCCACCCCGCTGGGCGCACGGGCGAAGCTGGTGTGGCGTCGCTCACCCCAGGGCTGGCTGGGCTTGGCCCGGGCCTCGATCACCTCGGCCACCAGGGTGATCGCGTCGGTGTGGAGGCCGGGGATCGCCGTGCGACCCAGAGGTTCCCGCCCCAGCAGCAGGGCCTCCCCCAGACGCAGGTGGTTGATCCGTCCCGGATCGCCGCCGGCCGCCAGCCAGGGCAGGTTGGCGGAATTGCCCCCCGAGCACCAGGGCAATCGCAGGCCAAACCGGCGCTCCAGGGCAATCGTGAGCCGGGAG
>JBIKUY010000391.1:0-2565 GCA_044347355.1 Prochlorococcaceae cyanobacterium
TATGATTATTGTTGTGTAGTTTTTCTTGAAAGCCGTTGTTCTTGCGGGTGGCCGGGGGACCCGCCTTGCTGAAGAAACAGTGGTGCGCCCCAAGCCCTTGGTAGAGGTTGGTGGTATGCCCATTCTGTGGCACATCTTCAAGATTTACAGCTCATTTGGCATCAACGATTTCGTTGTTTGCTGTGGTTACAAAGGCTATATGATTAAGGAGTACTTTGCTAATTACTTCTTGCATACGAGTGATGTCACCTTTCACATGGATGTTGGTAATCACATGGAGGTCCACCAGCGCACCACGGAGCCCTGGAAGGTGACATTGATTGACACCGGTGACTCAACGGAGACGGGCGGGCGTCTTGGTCGCGTGCGGGCTTACCTCGGTGATGAACCTTTTTGCTTCACCTATGGCGACGGCGTGGCTGATGTGGACATAGCGGCCCTGATTGCCCATCATCGTGAGCAGGGACTGCAGGCCACCCTCACCGCCGTTCAACCACCCGGGCGCTACGGCGCTCTTCATCTTGATGGTGATCGGGTTGGCAATTTCCAGGAGAAGGCTGACGGGGAGCAGTCCTGGATCAATGGTGGCTTTCTTGTGCTGGAACCTTCGGTGTGCGACTTAATCCATTCCGATGCCTGTCTGTTTGAGGCCGATGTGTTGTCGGAATTGGCCCGTCGCGGTCAGCTGGCCGCCTATCGCCACCACGGCTTCTGGCAGTCGATGGACACCCTGCGCGAGCGCAGACGGCTGGAAGCCCTCTGGGAGAGTGGTCAGGCGCCCTGGAAGCTCTGGAGTTGATGGCCTCCTCCGCCAGCAGCCCTGATCCGGCCTTCTGGAACGGCCGGCGCGTGTTGGTCACCGGCCATACCGGCTTCAAGGGCAGTTGGCTCAGCCTCTGGCTGCTGCGGATGGGTGCCCGGGTTACCGGGGTGGCACTTGATCCCGAAACCAGCCCCAGCCTCCTCGCGTGCCTCGATCTCACGCGCTGCGATCTGCCCGGTGAGCTCACTGACCACCGCCTCGACATCCGCGATGCCCAGGCTCTGGCTGAGCTGCTGGCCTCGGTTGATCCGGAGGTGGTGGTGCATCTGGCGGCTCAGCCCCTGGTGCGGCGCAGTTACAACGATCCGCTCGGCACCTGGGCAATCAATGTGCTGGGCAGCCTGAACCTGCTTGAGGCCCTGAGGCCCATGGATCATCCGTGTGCCGTGGTGATGGTCACCACCGACAAGGTGTATGAGAACCGCGAGTGGTGCTACGGCTATCGCGAGACCGACCGCCTTGGCGGCCATGACCCCTACAGCGCCAGCAAAGCTGCTGCCGAGCTGGCGGTTGCTTCCTGGCAGGCCAGTTTCTGTGGTGCTGCCCCCCACCAGACCTCGCACCTGGCCATTGCCACGGCCCGGGCCGGCAACGTGATCGGCGGCGGTGACTGGGCCGCCGATCGAATCGTGCCCGATGCCATGCGCGCCTGTGCTGCTGGTGGGTCCCTGCCCTTGCGCAACCCCCGTGCCACCAGGCCCTGGCAGCATGTGCTGGAGCCTCTGGCCGGTTACCTGCAACTGGCTGAGGCCCTCTGGACTGAACCATCCGCCTACGCCCAGGCTTGGAATTTCGGCCCCCACCCGGAGGCCAATCGATCCGTGCAGAACCTAGTGGAGACACTCCATCAGCACTGGCCAGGCCAATGGCATGACCTCAGCAATCCCGATGCTCCCCATGAAGCAGGCTTGCTGCATCTGGTGATCGACAAGGCCTGCCACGAGCTGGGTTGGCAGCCACGCTGGGATTTCGCAACCACCGCGGCGCGAACAGCCTGTTGGTATCGCCGGGTGGCGGAGGGAGCCCCGGCTCTCGATTGCTGCCTGGCCGACCTGGATCGCTATACCGCCAGCTCTGGAGAGAGCTGAGCCTGGCCATGAGCTAGCACCTGTTCAGGCCTGGGCGCTTCCTCAGACGACCATCCCATGGCTGTTGGCCCCCCCCACTAGAGCGCCAGCCTGGTTCCAGAGGGGGCAAGGGCCCATCATCGCCGCCAGAGCAAGTTACTTCTTCCGGCGCTCGATCCGTCAGCCCATCCGCCATGGGCATGGGAGGGGGCCTGGTCTCTGATCGAGCTCAGCACGGAGGTTCATCGCTACACCCCTACGTTTCAACGAGTTGTGAGAAAGCCCGAGCTCACTTGCGCCGTCCGGCGCTGAACAGGGGTCTTCCTCCGGGGCGATCCCTGATCTCCGGGTCCCTTTCGGGCAGCTCGGTGCTCGCTGTGAAGAAGCGGTGATCCAGCTGGATTCCCAGGCCATTCGTGACAGGGGTTGCGTGGTGTGTCCGGGGATTTTCCGGGGGTGCTTCCAGGGGCCGCGTGAGCGGCGCTTTTGCAATGCTGTGGTGGAGGACGCGATGTGTTTCCGTGGCTTGGCCTTGGAAGACGATCCCCAAGTGAGGATTCTGCAGCGACGTTTCGAACAGGGCCTCTCCGGGGAACAAAGAACGGAGGGTTGGCGATGTTTGCCGAGCGGCAACGGCGTACGGGGGACCGGCCAACCAGCATGACCAGCTTCCGG
>JBIKUY010000262.1:0-3806 GCA_044347355.1 Prochlorococcaceae cyanobacterium
CACCAATTGTTCAAACGCATTCAGCGCCAGGGCTACCGCTCCCGGGCCGTTTCGGTCTCTTCAACGAGGTGGGGGTGTGTGAATGCCAAGAGCAAGTTGTTTTTTCTGGAGGGTCAGCACCTCCTGGTGATGGCCCAGATCCTTTGCCTTCCCTCAATTCCGGTGATCGTGAACGTGTGAAGCACAGACCTGCTGAAGCAGTTGCCTCAACCGTTCAGCCCGCAGCTGGCCCAACAGCATCTCCAGGCCGGTCACCCCGCCCAGATCGCCAGATCGCCTGCTGCTGCGCTCTCAGGGCACTGAAAACAGGGCCTGTTGCTCGGCGTAGAGCCGGTGAGCAAGCTCCTGGCTGGGGGCTTCCACATCGCTCCAGCGGATGGGTTGGCCCTGGGCGATGGGGCGCTTGAGCCGGCAGCCCTCCGCCAGGCCCTCGGGTAGCAACCCCTCCACCCGCACCACGCTGGCCTTTTCAGCCTGGCCGTAGGTCATGTAATGGCCGAAGGAATCGAGGGTTTCGCCGGCCTGCAGGTCGCGCTTGGCGATCGCCACCACCTCCACCACCGGTGCCCCCTGGGGCTGGCCCACCACATCGCCAAACAACACGGCCCGGGCCACGCTCATCGGCGCTTCTAGATAACACAAGTGGTAGGGCTGATAGAAGCTGTACAGCGGCCCGGTGCCCAGCTTGTAGAGCTCCAGGTAGGGCACGTGCCGTGCGTCGGGCATCTCTGCCAGGCAGAACACCCCGGGGGAGGGGCGGGCCCCGATCACGAAATCCACCACCCCGCCCAGCTCGCGCAGCTCGTCGAGGTCGTAGGCGGCTGTGAGTTCATCCACATGCCCCCGGTGCTCCCGCCGGCCCATGCCCCGCTGGGTCACGGTGAAACCGGTGGCGTTGGCCACGATCGCCTGCTCAAAGTTCACCTTGGAACCGTCGGCAAACGAGGTCACCATCGTGACGTCCTGGTTCCACTGCTCAGCAAATCCCTTCTGGGTGGTCGGGGTGCGGGATTCGTCCTGAAGGCCCTTGATGTTGCCCAGCACCCTGGGCACCAGGCCCAGCCCCTGCACGTAGCGCCAGAGGTTCAGCTGCACTCCGGGCTGGTCGCCGTCGCAGCAGGTGAGCAGGGAGCCGGCGGCGCGGGCCCTGGCGTGCAGGATCGGGCCGATGGTGGCATCCACTTCGGCGTTCATCAGCACCAGAGGTTTGCCCTGCTCGATCGCCGCCAGGGCCACCAGGGCGCCGTGGTTCACGGCACCGGTCATATCGATCAGGCAATCGATGCCGGCCGAGCGGGCCAGCAGGATGGGATCACTTGTGATGGCTGGCCGGCCAGCGGTGATCGCCCGATCCAAGGCGCCCAGGTTGTCCACCGCCACGGCCCCTTCGCGGCCGGCGAAGGCATAGGCATCGGCGGCTCGCTGCAGGGTGCGGTTGGCGATTGCCACCACCTCCATGCCGGGCACCAGCGCCGATACCTGGGCCGCAAAGCCCCGGGCCATCGCCCCGGCCCCCACCATGCCCACACGCACCGGGCGCCCCTCGCTCGCGCGTTGGCGCAGGGCGGTGTCGACGAGGATCATCCAGGGTCGGCCGGTCGGCTAGACGCTACCCCACCTCCCTTGCTGCTCGGCGTAGAGCTGGTGGGCCAGCTGCTCGCTCGGGGCCTCCACGTCGCACCAGTGGATCGGCTGGCCCCTGGCGATGGCGCGCTTCAGCCGGCAGCCCTCCACCAGCCCCTCCGGCACCAGCCCCTCGGCCTTCACCACGCTGGCCTTCTCCGCCTGGCCGTAGGTCATGTAACGCCCGAACGAATCCAGGGTTTCGCCTGCTTCAAGGTCGCGCTTGGCGATGGCCACCACTTCCACCACTGGTCCGCCGATCGGCCGCCCCACCGCATCGCCGAACAGCAGGGCCCGCGCCAGGCTCATCGGTGCATCCAGGTGGCAGAGGTGATACGGCTCGTAGAAGCAGTAGAGGGGCCCCTCCCCCAGCCCCTTGGCAGCCAGCAGCGGTGCGTGCCGCGGGTCCGCCAGTTCCGCCAGACAGAACACACCAGGCACCGGACGGGGGCCCACCACGAAATCCACCACGCCGCCAAGCTCGCGCAATTGCTCCAGGTCGTACCTGGTGGTGAGGTCCTCGACCGGTCCGCGGTACTCCATCCGGGAGGTGCCGCGGCGCAGCACGGTGAAGCCGGTGGCGTTGGCCACGATGCATTGCTCGAAGTTCACCTTCGAGCCATCGGCGAACGACGTCACCATCGTCACGTCCTGGTTCCACTGCTCGGCAAACCCCTTCTGGGTGGTGGGGGTGCGGTATTCGTCCTGCAGGCCCTTGATGTTGCCCAGCACCCGGGGGATCAGGCCCATGCTTTTCACCTTGCGCCAGAGGTTGAGCTGCACGCCGGGCTGGTCGCCGTCACAGCAGCTGAGCAGCACCCCCGCCGCCCGCGCCTTCTCGTGCAGGATCGGGCCGATGGTGGCATCCACTTCCGCGTTCATCAGCACCAGGGGTTTGCGCTGCTCGATCGCCGCCAGCACGATGCCGGCTCCGTGGTTCACCGACCCGGTGATGTCGATCAGGGCATCGATTGCCCCTGAGCGCGCCAGCAGCGCCGGGTCGCTGGTGATCGCCGGTTCGCCGGCGCTCAGGCTGCGCTCCAGCGCCGCGAGGTCGGGGGCTGGCACTGCACCCTTGCGGCCGGCGTAGGCATAGGCATCGGCGGCCCGCTCCAGGGTGCGGTTGGCGATCGCCACCACCACCATGCCCGGAATCTGGTTGGTGATCAGGGCCACCAGGCCCCGGGCCATCGCCCCGGCCCCGATCACGCCGATGCGCAGGGGCCGCCCCTCCAGTTCGCGCTGCCGCAGCGCCGTGTCGAGCAGGATCACGCCGGTTGCTCCGCTGCCAGGGCCATGCGGCTGCGGATCGTCTCCAGGCTCTCGCTCAGCAGCGGCCAGCTGGCGTCCTTCGCCGAGATCTCGCTCACCGGAAGGGGCCAGCTGATGCCCAGCTGGGGGTCATCCCAGCGCAGGCCGAATTCGGCCTCAGGGGCATAGAAGGCGCTCACCAGGTAGAGGATTTCCGTGGCGTCGCTCTGGGTCTGTAGGGCGTGGCAGCAGCGCTCCGGGATCAGCAGGCTCTGCTGGTTGGCGGCGCTGAGTTCCACCATCGTGCACTGCAGGAAGGTGGGGGATTCGGGCCGCAGGTCCACCACCACATCCACCAGCGAGCCCTGCACGCAGCGCAGCAGCTTCTGTTCGCCGTGGGGCGGATATTGGGCATGGAAGCCCCGCAGGGTGCCGGCCCGGGCGTTGAACGAGCGGTTGGCCTGGCGCACCAGAAAATCGATGCCGTGTTCGGCAAACTCCCGCTGGCAGAACCCCCGGGCGAACCAGCCCCGCTCGTCGCCGATCGGCTGCACGCCCACCAGGAAAGCGCCCGCGATCGGCAGGGGTTCAAAGAGCATCGGCCGGGGCGAGGGCGTAAAGGCGAGGCCCCAGAGGCCCGCTGGCGGCATGGTAAATCAATTTACGCCGCTCGCTGCGGCCAGCGGTGCACTTGTGATGCGGTTCTGCTGATGGTTGCCCCGATTCCCCTCGCTGACGTTCAGCAAGGCCATCCCTGCTTCTGGGGCGCCGTGGATACCAGGCCCCCCGCCCCCCTGGTGACGGCACGGCATGCGCGCCTCTTGCCCACCCGGCCCTCTGGGGCCGGGGGAGAAGGGCTGTGGTGGCAGGCCCGGACCCAGGGAGCCGTGGATCAGCACCATCAGCCGATCGCCGCCTGCACGGATTTGCGG
>JBIKUY010000097.1:0-6730 GCA_044347355.1 Prochlorococcaceae cyanobacterium
AAGTTGCGCCGCTTCCTCAACATCTACGTGAACAGCGAGGACATCCGCTTCCTCGATAACGAGACGACCGCCCTAGGCGATGGCGATGAGGTGTCGATCGTGCCAGCCGTGGCCGGAGGCTGATCCCACCAGCCAGCTGCCGGCGGCCCGTAGCCAATGCGGCAGATCGACAGGGCCTGCCTGCTGCTCAATAGGCTCCATTCACTCTCTTCAGGTTCGATCCGGGAGCCCGTCCCATGTCCCAGGCCCCGCTTCAGGCAAGCGCCAGCCCAGGCGGCGGCTCCAGCCAGAGCTCTGGCCAGTCGCCTGACTGGCACACTGCCGCCCTGGTCTACGACTACCGTCAGGCCGCCAACCCGGTGAGGCCCGGTCTCACCGAACCGATCCCTTACCACCTCTGGCCACCGGAGCTACATCAGCAGGGGCCCACCCGGGTGATCCCGCTCGATCTCAGCGAGCACCTGGGTTGTCCGGGCCCTGCCACCAGCCCGGGCCTGGCCGCTCACTTTCTGCGGATCGAGGCCGGGGAGGGGCTTAAGGCAGCTGCCCAGGCCACAAGTTCGCTCTTCTACGTGCTGCAGGGCTCGGGCCGGCTGCACTGGAACAACCGCCAGTTGGCATGGGCCAGCGGCGACCTCATCGTGCTGCCGTCTGGTGACACGCCCCTGCTGGATGCGGACACCACCAGCGTTCTGTACTGGGTGCACGACGGCCCCCTGCTCCAACACCTGGGGGTGGTGCCCAACACGGCCCGCTTCACGCCCTGCCACTACCCGGCGACCATGCTGCGCCACAACCTCGAGCAGCTGCTAAACGATCCATCCGCCGCCCGCAGCAACCGGTTGAGCATCCTGCTGGCCAACGCCGACCTGCCCGCCAGCCGCACCGTGACCCACACGCTCTGGGCCATGCTCGGGGTGGTGCCCGCCGGGGTGATCCAGCCGCCCCACCGTCACCAATCGGTGGCCCTCGATCTGATTCTCGACTGTCCACCAGGGTGCTACACCCTGGTGGGAACTGAGCTGGACAGCGACGGGCGGATCCGCAACCCGGAACGGATCGACTGGCAACCCGGTGGTGCCTTCATCACCCCCCCCGGCCACTGGCATGCTCACGTGAACAGCAGTGATCGTGCCGCCCACCTGCTACCGATTCAGGACGCGGGCCTACACACTTACCTGCGCAGTCTGGACATCCGCTTCTGCGGCGGCCTCGGTGGCTGAAGAGTCGCCCAACGCGACGCTGCTGACATTGCGGTGAGAAACCGAGCGGGCCTGCGGTGCCCGTTCGTAGGTATCCACCAGAGAGCGGAACTGGTCTCCCTCGAGGGTCTCCTCAGCGATCAAGCGCTCCACCAATTCGTCCATCAAGGCCCGGCGTGGCGCCAGCAGAGTCACGGCCTGCTCGAGGGCATGGCGGGCAAGCTGACGCACTTGGGCGTCGATACGGCTACCGGTGTCCTCGGAGTAGTGGGGCTGGGACCGCAACCAGTCTCGGCCCAGGAACACCTCAGGGCCGGCCGCCTCAAGTGCCTGGGGGCCCAGGCTGGAAAAGCCATAGCGTGTCACCATCTCGCGGCCGATGCGGGCCACCAACTCCAGATCTCCGGACGCCCCTTGGGTCACCTCATTGGCCCCGAACACGACCAGCTCCGCAGCTCGGCCGCCCATCGCCACCACCATGCGGGCCAGAAGGTAGGCCTTGCTGATCAGGCCCGAATCCAGCACTTCCTCATCGGGCATGGTGCGGGCAAATCCACCCACGCCGCCGGCGCGGGGTAACAGGGTCACCTTGTCGAGCCGGTCGGCGTGGGGCACCAGAGTTGTGAGAAGGGCGTGCCCCACTTCGTGGTATGCAATCAGGCGCTTCTTGGCCGAATCCTGCAGCGGGGCCACTGAAAGGCCCATGGTGATCCGTTCCAGGGCATCCGAGAGGGCCTGCTCGTCAATCGCGTTCTGCTCGCGCCGGGCGGTGAGGATGGCCGCCTCATTGAGCAGGTTGGAGAGATCCGCTCCCGAAAAGCCCGGCGTGCGGGAGGCCCAGTCACTCAGGGACACGTCCTCGGACAGGGGGCGGGTGCGGGCATGGACGGCGAGGATGGCCTCCCGCCCCCTCCGATCGGGAAGATCCACAGTGATGCGGCGATCAAAGCGGCCGGGCCGCATCAACGCCGCATCCAGCACATCGGGCCGGTTGGTGGCCGCCAGCAGGATCACCCCGGAGTTATCGGCAAAGCCATCCATTTCGGTGAGCAGCTGGTTGAGGGTCTGTTCCCGTTCGTCGTTGCCGCCGCCGATGCCCGCGCCCCTCTGGCGGCCCACCGCATCGATCTCATCGATGAAGATGATGCAGGGTGCCTTGGCTTTGGCCTTGCGGAACAGATCCCGCACCCGGCTAGCACCCACGCCCACGAACATCTCCACGAATTCGGAGGCGGCCATCGAGAAGAAAGGCACACCGGCCTCGCCGGCGATAGCGCGGGCCAACAGGGTCTTGCCGGTGCCGGGAGGCCCTACGAGCAGCACGCCCTTGGGGATGCGCGCACCAATAGCTGTGTAACGCTCCGGGGCCTTGAGGAAAGCCACCACTTCCTGCAGCTCTTCCTTGGCTTCCGTGATGCCTGCCACATCCTCAAACCGCACAGCCACCGTGCCCTCAGCCTGGAGGCGCGGCTTGCTGCTGCCGAAACCCATCGCCCGGTTGGCCACCTGGGCGGAACGGCGTAAAACCAACGCCAGACCGGCCAGGAGCAGCAACACCAGCAGCCCATTCGACACCAGCGAAGCGGCTGCGGCATCGGCCCGGTCATCGCGCACGGTGAGCGGCACCCCAGCGGCCTCAGCCGTTCGCAGGAGCTGTTGGTCATTGTCGAAGACCGGCACTTGGGCCTGCTTGCCGTCCTCGAAGGTCACCCGCACCGCCCGTTGCCGCGGGGAGAGCTCCAGGTCCTTCACACGGCCGGCACTGATCTCCTTGAGCAAGGCGCTGTAACTGGGCGTGGGCATGGCCCGGCGTTCCAGCAACTGGCGGAGGTTGCGCGGCTCGACTTGGGCCTCGCCGGTAGCAGCGGCAGAACTCTCTTCCGCCGCGGCCTTGGACTCAGCTGACGACTGAGAGGGGCTGGCGCTCACGGCAATGCGTCTTTCCCCGGAGCTTAGCGATTTGACGAAAGGCAAGTTGGCACGACAAGATCATCGTTTGGTTGGAAAACGGGGATGGCTGTTCCCAAGAAGAAAACCTCCAAGGGCAAGCGCAATCAACGCCATGCCACTTGGAAATCCAAGGCTGCTGACGCCGCCCAAAAGGCCATGTCGCTTGGTAAGGCCGTGCTGAGTGGTCGCGCCCAGGGCTTCGTGTATCCGATCGCCGAAGAGGACGACGCGGTCGAGAGCTGAACGAGCCAGCCCCGGAAGATCCCTAGCCAAATGGCTGTTTGGCCCTCTCAGGAGATGGCCTCAAAGGATCTCATGAATCCTCTGTATGGCCATACCTGTGTGTGGCCATGCATGGCCTGGATCTCCGGGCGTCGCCCCAACGGCTAGAGCTCAACAGGCTGGAGCAATCCCCATGGTGGCTGCCGGCAGGTTCGATTCCGAGAGGTTGGAGGACAGGCTCACCAAACGCCGGCGGGCGTCGATCACTGCCACCACATCCGCGCGGTGCAGCAAAGGATCCTGGTAGAGGAGAGGAGGCAGGCTGCAGAGGCTGGCTCGCACCAACTGATCCAGCGCGGCGGCCGGCAGCGTTGATCCTCCCCGCCGCCTTTGGGCGGCTTCCGCCTGAAACCGCCAGCGACGCGGCCAAGACCAGCACAGAGGCCGCAGCACCCACAGTCCATCGCAGCGGCTCCAAAGGGGCTGATAGGCCTGCAGAGCCTGGTCCCAGCGGGGCAGCCAGGCCCGCTCCTGGGGTCGCAACCGTAGTGGTACTGGAAGGTCTGTGCTCTCCAGGGCAACCAGACCAGCGTCCAGCCCGGCTGCCAGCGGTTCACAGCCCAGCAGCCAGCCCTCCAGCAACAGGGCATCAGCAGGGCAGCTCACGCAGCCGGTGCGGTCCCCTTCCCCCTGGCGGAGGGTCTTGTCAAATCGAGGCAGCACCAGCGGGCCACCATGCCGCCAGCGGTCGATGAGCCGGCTCAGCAGGGCGGGGTCATGGCTGCCTGGAGGCACCCGCGTCACCCCAAAGGGATTGCCGGCCAGGGCCTGGAGCCGCCGCTGCCAGGGCAGGTAAGCATCATCGATCGAGGCAACCGCCAGGCGCAGCTCCAGCAGGGGGGCCAGGCGGCTGAGCAAGCGCGCAAGGGTGGTCTTGCCGGCACCAACCGGCGCATTCAGCATCAGCACCGGTCGCCGACCGGCGGCGACCAGCAGCCGCATCCGCTCCAGCAGCGGCAGCCCGAACTGAAACAACAGCTCTGGATCGGCCGGCAGGGGCAACGGCTCCTGTTCACGCGGCCAGTGCTGCAGTCGGTGCTGCCACTCCCGCCGCCAGGCCTGGCCATCGCCAATGCCGCAACCGCGCAGCAGGCTGTACGAAGGCAGCTCGCTCATGTGCCCAGTTTGTAGGCCTCCAGCACCACGGCATACACCAAACCGATCCGCAGGTTGTCGAGCAGCCTCCACAGCAACGGCGGCTCACCGCTCACCATCCGCCCGCGCAGGCGCACCAGCAACTCCAGCGCCAGCACCACGGCCAACACCATCGCCGGCCGACCGCCAGGGAACCGGGGCAGCACATAGGCGGTGATGTTGCCGCCGGCATAGAAGCCCAGTAGCAGGGCCAGAAGCACGGCGCTTCGGTGTTTCCAGCTGCCCCGCAACTGGCCGATCACCGCGCTGCCGACGGCCGCGCTAAAGCGCTGGAAGCGGGTGGTCTGCAGGGGGCTCACAGCAGCGACTGGAGATAGGACAGCGTGGGGGAGCCCAGAACGCAAGCCGGACCACGCAGCACCCTGTCGTCCGGGCCCAGACCGCTGAGCACGGCCCGGGCGGCGGCGAAACACTCCTGGGGCTCCAGGGCGCCGTAGTGGCTACGGGTCACCACACAGACCAGGCCGGCGGCGCTGGCCGCCGCCAAACCGGCGGGTGAGTCCTCCAGCACCAGCAGCGCCTGGGCAGGCAAGCCAAGGCGCTCTGCCGCCTGCTGGTAGGCCTCTGGATGGGGCTTCTTCGCGCGCACATCCTCACCACACACCCAGAAGTCAAAGCAGTTGACCCCAGCCGGCAGCACCTGGCGGAGGAGCGCCTCCACGGCGCTGCGGCCGCTGGTGGTCACGATCACCTGGCGCAGCCCAGCGTCCTGAGCGGCAGCCAACAGCGCCGCCACCCCGGGACGCAGGGCCAAACCACCCCCGGCCAGCAGGGCGGCGTAGTGCTCCTGCTTGCGGGCCTGCAACGCCTCCACCCGCTGGGGATCGGGCTCGCTGCCCTCCAGCTGTTGGAGAGCGGCCCGGATGCGCTCCCGGCCACCGGCGATGGCCAGCCAGGTCGCATAGGCGTCGCCGTCCCAGTGGATCGGCACACCGGCCTCGGCAAAGGCCCGGTTGAAGGCCCGGCGGTGGCCGTCGCGCTCGGTTTCCGCCAGGGTGCCATCCACATCCCAGAGCAGGGCTTCAAGAGCCATGGATCGGCCGGGTTGGGCGGGGGACTGCAGGCTAGGGCTGGAGCTGGCCGGCTCCCGCACAATGGGGGCGCATCCCCGCGGCTGGCCCTTGCTCCCCGCCCTTGACGCGCAGCGCTGGCACCTGCCCGCGCCCCTGGGAGCGCTGGCCGGGCCAGGCGCCCTGGAGCAGCTCAATCCCCCCGGCCACCCGCCCCTGCCGGAACCCCTGCTGGCCCTGCTGGCCCGCCGGGGACACGCCAGTCCAGCCGCGGTGGCGGCCCTGCTCGATCCACCCGCGGCTCCGCCGGCGCTGGATCACTTTCCCCAGCTGGAGCTGGCGGTGGAACGGCTGGCCCGGGCCTGCCGGCAGGGGGAGGCGGTGGCGATCTGCGGCGACTACGACGCCGACGGCATGACCAGCACGGCCCTGCTGGTAGGGGTGCTGGAACGGCTGGGAGCCCGGCCCCAGGCCGCCATCCCCAGCCGCCAGGAGGACGGCTACGGGCTCAACGCCGTCATGGTGGATCGGCTGGCCGGCGAGGGGGTGGCACTGTTGGTCACCGTGGATAACGGCGTGTCCGCCACGGAGGCCCTGGAGCGGGCCGCGGAGCTGGGCGTGGAGGTGATCCTCACCGACCACCACACCATCCCCGAAGCGTTGGCGCCCCACCTGGCGCTGCTGCATCCGGCCCGCACGCCGGAGGAGTCCCCCTACCGCGGCCTGGCCGGCGTGGGGCTGGCCTACGTGCTGGCGGTCCAGCTGTGCGAGCAGCTCCGCCATGGCGAAGGCCTGCGCAGGGCCCGCGACCTGTTCTGCATCGGCACCATCGCCGACATGGCGCCGTTGCGGGGGGCGAACCGCCGCTGGTTGATGGACGGACTGCCCGCCCTGGGCAGCAGTGGGCTGGCCGGGTTGCAGGCCCTGCAGCGGCTGGCCGGGGTGGATGAGGGGCGGCTGGATGCCCAGACGGTGGGGTTCCAGATCGCGCCCCGGATCAATGCCGTGGGCCGGCTGGGCGATCCCACCCTGGTGGTGGAGCTGCTCACCACCGGCGATGGCGAGCGGGCGCTGGAACTGGCCCGGGAGTGCGAACACCTCAACCGCGAGCGGCGCGACCTGTGCGAAGCG
>JBIKUY010000099.1:0-6666 GCA_044347355.1 Prochlorococcaceae cyanobacterium
CGAGTCGTGGACCTGGAGCGTCACCGAACTCGCCACGATCGTGGCCCTCGTGGTGCTCCTGATCGACTTCACCCGTTCGCCCGGCTTCAGCGCCGGCGCCCTCTATGCCGTGCTCGCCTATGTGTTTGATTACCTGCAGGGCCTCGACAGCGCTCCAGCCCTGGTGAATAACGTGGCTCGCCTCCGCGACATCCGGGCGCGGCTGAGGGGATGAGCATGGATGGGGAGGGGGCGATGAGCGAGGTTGTGATCAGGCCTGTGGAGCCGCACGACTATCCATCGATCATCTCGGTTGTGGATGAATGGTGGGGTGGTCGGCCCATGGCCGCCATGCTCCCCAAACTCTTCTTCGTGCACTTCCGATCCACCAGTTTTGCCGCCGTGGAGGATGGTGAGATCGTTGGGTTTCTCATCGGGTTCGTGTCCCAGACCTTTCCCGATCAGGCCTATATCCATTTCGTTGGCGTGCACCCTGCCCGCCGTGGAGCTGGGCTGGGGCGCCAGCTCTATGAGCATTTCTTTGCCACAGCTGGCTCGCTGGGCTGTCGCACGGCTCTCTGTGTCACCGCTCCGTTGAATCGCAACTCGATTGCTTTCCATCGACGCATGGGCTTCTCCCTGCTCGACTCCGACCATTCCGTCGATGGCGTGCCCGTCGCCGTGGGCTATGACGGGGAGGGTGAAGATCGCGTGATCTTCGCGAAGGATCTGGCACCTCTTGGCATTGACTAGTGATCCCCAGCATCCGCAAAACCTGAACGTTCTCCCATGGCCAACGTCGCAGTGATTGGGGGCAGCAGGGGCATTGGGGAGGCTGTCGCGCGACACCTCACTGCCTCCGGTGAGCGAGTGTGGTCTATCTCGCGCACGGTCTCAAGCTATGGCGAGTGGGTGAGGGCTGATGTCTCCACTCTGGAGGGAGTGAATGCCGTTGCCGAAGCTGTTGGCGAGGAAGGCCTGGATTCACTGCTCTACATGGGAGGCACGTGGGAGGACCATGCCTTTACGTCTGCCTATTCCTTTTCCAGTTGCTCGGACGAGGACATCACACGGGTGTTGAATGTCAACCTCCTGGCTCCGATCCGAATCGTCAAGGCCTTGCTGCCTGCGTTGCGCAAGTCCACCAATTCAAAGATCATCTTCATGGGAGCCATTTCCGGCTGCGACAACGTTCCGTTCAGAGAGGTGGCCAACTCGGCTTCGAAGTTTGGGCTCCGCGGTGTGGTTCACTCCCTGCGGGAAGAGCTGCGGCCTGATCGGATCTCTGTGACGGTGATCAACCCAGGCAATGTGGCAACTCCAGAGGTGCTTGCAGACCTGGAAGCAATGGGCGCTCCCGCAACCGATGCCATTCCGCTTCAGGATCTCCTGAACATCATCGACTGCGTTCTGAGCCTGTCTCGGCAAACCTGCATCAAGGAAATTGATGTGCCTGCCATGGCCGGTAGGGGTGCCTGACTTCACTGGGTATCGGGGCCGGCAATGCAGGATCACTCTTGTGGGTTGATGCTGCTTGCTGCCCATGGGGGTGAGCATTTGGCAGGGCAAGTTGCGCTCTTCTGCGCGTTTACTTCTTTCGCTCGGCGGCACGCTGCTGCTCAATCCACGCACCCCCTGCCCGGAGCTTCCTGGCCAGGGGCGACTTTGGAGAGCTGTTTCGCACTGGCTCGCTCCCTACAGCCCATCAAGCGCACATTCTTGGTTGATCAACACGCCTGCTGATATTGAACTTTTGATTGATCAAGCCCAAAGGGCTGATGCTGAGCCCGTTGCGCCCTCAACCCACGGAGTGATTCGCGACCTGATTGCGCGTTTGGATGCCAAGGGGGTGCGTGTTCTGATCAGCGAAAAGGTTACGGAGAATGCTGGTGGCGTTTGGGATCCTGGCTTGGCCGAAGTCAGAATTCGTCCTTCCATGGTTGCCAAGGGAAGCAGTGTGCTGGCTGAAATCCTGGCTCACGAAGCGGCACACGTAGCCCAGTCTTGTAAAGCTGGTGGCCTGGGAAGGAGCAGCGAGCCCATGGGGATCCAAGTAGACTCTGCAGAGGTTTTTCGGTACCAGCTTGATTCACCTTTGTACGAAGGACCGCCGTCCAGCAAGGCGATTGAGTTGGAAGCTTTTTCGGTGGGAGCAAACCCTCCCTGGGCCCTCCAGCTATTGGATCACTTTTGCAATCGTTGAACGATTATTCCTGGGAATCGTTCCATTGTAAAGTGTAGTGGAGGAAAGGTGATCCATGCGTTCGGCTTGGCATAGTGATCGGCTCTCATCCCCGGCTGTCGCTGTTGTTTTACACCATTTGCTTTTGCTTGGTTTCATGGAGAAGACCATTGCGCTGAATGTCTTTGCAGTAGCTTGCTGTAGTGGATGAGTGTGTTTATCGTGACGTTCGGTAGGGGAGGGTCGCATCAGTTAAGTCTTTCACCCGCGTGAACCTGACCATCGCCAGAGGTCAGAGCAATCTGGCCATGAACGCGCAGCACCCACGCCCCCGGCCAGATGTCGCTGCGGATCTCGCTTGTTGATGCCAGTGGCAGGGTGCTGGTGGAGCGGGTATGGGATTGAGGTGGCTGGGGTGTTCATCAGCGCGAAAACCAGGTTGGGATGAAAGTCGAGGCCGAGGTGCTTTGTAGCGATATGAACAGTTGCGGGTGGGTCCGTAGATGTCTTCCTCGTCCGCTGGTGGCTCAGCGAACACGATTGTCATCGGAGAGTTCACCGCAAGTTGCCGCAAAGGAGGAGCGCTTTTATGCTGTTGGGAAGGCTAGGGTTCGGGCCTCGATCTAGCCTGGCTAAACACACTCGATAACGCCCTGCCGGCACACTAGATCGACAACACCAAATGAAGAGAAAAGCGAAAATGACTCAAATCCTGCCATGCAATACGATGAGATCGGCAATCGGCGCGTTGGTCATGTCGACCATGGCGTTTGCTCCTTGGCTGCAAGCACAGGGTTGTACGCGTGTTGTCTACGAAACGGGCAATCAAACCTTTCTCACAGGTCGCACCATGGACTGGTCGGACGCGTCCGCTAAGACTGCGCTCTGGGTCTTTCCTCGAGGGATGAAGCGTGATGGTGGGGTCGGGTCTGCCCCAATCAGGTGGACTTCGAAATACGGTTCAGTGGTCACTTCGTTTTATGATGTTGGAACAGCCGACGGCATGAATGAAAAGGGGCTGGTCGCCAACCTGCTTTATCTCAACGAGGCGGATTTTGGTGATGCGGCCAAATCAGGTAAGCCAACGCTCTCTGCTGGTGCCTGGGCCCAGTTTTTCCTCGATAACTTCGCCACAGTGCGGGAGGCCGTTTCCGCTATGGCTGATCCTGCATTCGCCATCGTTGCTCCCCCACTGCCCAACGGGAAGGCTGCAGGCCTACATCTTTCACTCTCAGATGCGACAGGTGACTCTGCGATCCTTGAATACATTAAAGGGAAGCTTGTGATTCATCGCGGCCCGCAGTTCAAGGTGATGACCAACTCTCCGACTTTCGACCAGCAACTCGCGCTGAATGCCTACTGGGAACAGTTGGGGGGGAATAGTTTTCTTCCCGGTACAATCAGTTCCGCAGATCGTTTTGTCCGCGCGACCTACAATCTCAAGGCGTCGCCAAAGTACAAAGATTCAAATTTGGCGCTTGCCTCTGTGTTTTCGCAGATCCGCGCAGTTAGCGTTCCGCTCGGCATGTCGGATCCCGACCGACCCAACATCGCGATGACGCTTTGGCGGACCGTGGCCGACCAGAAAGCGAAGGTCTACTACTTCGAATCGGTGATCTTCCCTGGAGTTTCGTGGGTCGATATCAATAAGGTTGATCTTGCTGAAGGAGCCTCACCAAGGGTCATCCCCATTGAGCGAGGCAAAGCCATTGCGGGTGAAGTCTCGGGGGCATTCAAGCCGGCTCAACCCTTCAAGTGGCTTGGGGCGCATTGAACCGACACGTTGCTGTCACCTCGCCCAGCTCGTTGCTTTCCCTGTGGGGGTGGCAAGATGCACCTGCTGACGGACCTTAGGAGTCGCCGCTGACTTTAACCTTAGCCAACAAGAGAGGAGTTTTTCGTGATTGAACCCAAAAGCTCATTCCCTGTTTTTGTCGTCAAAGATCTCGATGCGGCGAAGTCGTTCTACACAGATGGTTTTGGATTTAACATTGTCTTTTCAGGTGGCTGGTACATTCATCTGATTTCTCAATCGGGCGTTCAAGTTGGCTTTCTGTTGCCCGACCAACCCACCCAGCCGCCAATGTTTCATCAGCCATGCTCTGGTGAAGGCGTGATATTCACCTTGGAGGTGGAAGACGTTGAGGCTGCCTATGCAGAAGCTAAGTTCAAGTCGCTATCAATCGTGCTCGGCTTGAGGTCTGAAGATTGGGGGCAACGACACTTCTGTATTGAAGATCCGAATGGGATTCTCTTGGATATCATTCAGTCTATCGAGCCAGTCGAAGAGTACCTGGGTGACTATGTCTCGAAATAAGAGCTCCGCCCGTCTGCGGAATATCGGAAGTTGGGCTGCTGGGCGGTTAGATGAAATCGAAATGTTTGTAATGAGTGATTGAGAATTCCTGGGCTGATGCTTTTTGGGAAGCGCTGATCCTTGCGTCCGCCACTGCCCAAGCCATTCGATTCACGGGCCGTAAGTCCGTGTATTCGCGTTCCTTGCGGATGCCGCCAATGGGCCCCAAAAGCCCATCATGAACGTGAAGTCCGTCATACCTGCAGATAGCCCGTGGTGGGCTATGGAGAGGTCGGCTGGCGCATGGCCAAGTTGCGTATCCGTGCCAACGCGGAGCTCGGCACGTTTGGATGCCAATGGCGACGACTGTATAGTCCTGACCACATTTTTTCAGCCACCTTGTTTTTACGCCGATTCTTTGATGGACTGCCTGCTAGAATCGGGCGCTAATGTTGGCTGGCTGGATCACTTCCTGCACACCCAGTGAAACTCTCGTCATCCACACCGGAAGAGCACGGGGAAATCGAGAGGCTGTTCATCAGCACCTTCAGTGAGGCCGAAGGACCGGCCGAAGGAGAGTTGATCGGTGGCCTGGTGCGCGATCTCCTGGGCACCACAGCCCAGGAGGATCTCCATTGCTTTGTAGCCCGGCAGGATGGCCGGATTGTGGGCTGCATCGTGTTTTCGCGGCTCTGGTTCGAAAGCACCATTCAGGCCTTCATCTTGGCGCCTGTGGCAGTGGCGCCGGACTACCAGGGCAGGGGGATCGGCCAACAGCTGATTGCATTCGGGCTGGATGTGCTCTCCCAGCGGGGAGTGGAACTCGCCATCACCTATGGCAATCCCGCCTTCTACGCCAAAGCGGGCTTTCAGTCGGTTTCGCAGGCTGTGATCCCGGCCCCGCTCCCCTTGCAACAACCGCACGGATGGCTGGCGCAATCCTTGACGGGTGATCCGATCCAGCCGATGCAGGGCCCCTGCACTTGTGTGGACGCCCTGAATCGGCCTGACTACTGGTAGCCCCTGCGGCAACCGCAGTGTTTAGCGGTGGATTCCTGTGTGCGAGAGCATCGAGATCACTTCCACCGCCACATCGGCCTGGAATGAGGTTGTGGCCGCGATCCTGCGGCCCATCTGTTCGGCGAGGGTGGAGGGGATGGAGCTGCCCTGGCGGCAGCGCATGTGCACATCCACGATTGCTTTGCGCCCCCCCAGTAGGGTGACATCCACGCTGCTGCCGTTGCTGATGAAGTTCGGCACAGCTTTGAGCATGCCGGCAACAATGGACCGAATGCTTTTTTCGAGATCCAGGTGACGGCTGCGAATGCCGCTGATGGCGAGACTGATGGCGAGAATAGACGCACTGCCCAGGACATTCAGGGCGGCCACGTTGAGCAACAGCAGGAGGAAAGCGTTCCAGTTGTGCTCGGGCTCACCCAACCCCCAGCCGATCCCGATCACGGCCGCAGGGGGAATCAGGGAGATCGCCACCTGAACTCCGATCAACGCCCCCAGATCTGTGGGCAGTAGGGCCGGGATTGTTTTCAGAGCCATGATCTCAGCATCCCCCTTCGCCGGCCCCTCGTTTGCTGGTCACACTGTTGGTTTCACCTGCCGGCCACCGATGGAGAGGCTCCCCCACCGCAAGCGTCTGGTGATCGGCATCGGCAACCCCCTGCGCGGCGACGACGGCGTGGGCACCTGGCTGGCCGAAGAGGCGGCCGTGCGCACAGCGGCGGAACCCGATGGGCCGGTGGCGGTGCGCAGCGTGCAGCAGCTCACGCCCGAGCTGGCCGAGGAGCTGGCCCAGCTGGAGGACGTGCTGTTCATCGACGCCTGGCTGGCGCCGGCTAAGGCAGCGCCGGAGCTCACGGAGATCGGCCCTGCCGCCGGCGCCGCCGACAGCCACCGGCTGGAGCCCGCCCAGCTGCTGGCCGTGAGCCAGGCCCTGTTCGGCTCCATGCCCCGGGCCCACCTGTTGCAGGTGCCCGCCCACGCCTTTGACCACGGCATGGAACTTTCGCGCCAGCTGGAGGCCACCCTGCCTGCCGCCCGGGCCCTGCTGCAGGCCTGGCTCCAGGGCGATGCATGAGCTCAGTCCCTGATCGGCCGCTTCCCTCGCGGCCCAGGCAGGGGAGACCAGAAATCCAATCGCCTGATCCAGCGGTATCCCCCGCAGCGGCGGCGGATCCCCGCAGCCGGCCGGTCT
>JBIKUY010000101.1:0-6598 GCA_044347355.1 Prochlorococcaceae cyanobacterium
CACGCCCCGGCTCGCGGCAGGCGACAAACTGCACCACAAGTTCGCCGTTCTCGATGACCGGCGGGTGATCACCGGTTCGTTCAACTGGAGCCCCTCGGCCGCCCACAAAAATGATGAAGCCGTGCTGGTGATCGACTCGCCCCTGCTGGCCGCCCATTTCCGCGCGGAGGTGGACCGGCTTTGGAAGGCGGCCGAACTGGGGGTCACCGCCCGGCTGCAACGCAAGCGTGAACGGCTGCGACAACAGTGCGGCAGCGGCCGCCCGATGCAGAGCTGAGGTCAGAATGCACACAACGCCTCTGATCCCACCGTGAGCACGCCCGCAGACCCCCAGCAATTGGCCACCCTGGATGCCATCCAACTGATGCTGCGGGATCTCCATACTCGGCACGATGAGATCCGCCACCGCGCCGCCTTCCGCGGCTGCACCCGGGAGCTGCTGGAAGTGCAGCAGGAGCTGGTGGACTACCTGCTGGCCAAGAAAACGGAACTGATGGGCCAGCAGAATCCCGACGGCCATGGCAACCCCAGTTACCAGGCCTTCCTCTGAGCTGCGGCGGTGAGCGGGTCCAGCCGGTGAACAGGCAGGGGGGCGCTCAGGAGTCAGCGCAACCTCCAGCGACACCCGTGGTGATTGTGGGGGCCGGGCCCGCTGGGGCCAGCCTGGCGCTGCTGCTGGCGCGCCAGGGTGTGCCGCTGGTGCTGATCGAAGCGAGTCGCGACCCGGGCCGCCGCTTCCGCGGCGAAGCGCTAATGCCCCATGGCCTGGCTGCCCTCGAGGCGATGGGGCTGCTGCCCCTGCCGGCAACCATCCCGCATCGCCCCCTGGCCGGCTGGCGCTTCGTGTTCGACGGCCAGGAGCTGTTTCGGCTGGCAGAGCCCCTGGAGGGGGATGGCCGTCAGGGTTGCTCCCTGATCAGCCAACCGAGCCTGCTGCGCGCTCTGCTCCACCAGCTGACAGCGCTCCCCAACGCCACAGTTCTGCAGGGGCAGCAGGTGCAGGGCCTGGAATGGCAGGCCGAACGGGTGGTCGGAGTACGGCTGAGTGATGGCCGCAGCCTGGCGGCCCGGCTGGTAGTGGCGGCCGATGGCCGCAGCTCCCGGCTGCGCGAGCAAGCGGGGCTGGCGCTGCAGCTCCAGGGCAAGCCCTTCGATCTGCTCTGGTTTGCCCTCCCCCAGAGCGGCCCATCACCGCTGCAGGGGCTGTTCACCACGGTGGTGGGCCCGGCGGGCCTGTTCAGCCTGTTCGACACGGCGGATGGGGCGGTGCAGCTGGGCTGGTTGCGACGGGATGGCGACCAGAGCGGCAGCAGCCGCGCCTTGATCGCCCGGCTGGCGGGCCAAAGCCCAGCGGATCTGGCCGACTGGTGGCCCGGACAGGAGGCCGCGCTCAGCCAGCCCACCTGCCTACGGGTGCAGGTTGGCCTAGCGGAGCGCTGGTGGCAGCCTGGCCTGCTATTGCTGGGCGATGCCGCCCACCCCCTCAGTCCGGTGCGCGCCCAGGGCATCAATCTGGCCCTGCGCGATGCCTGGGTGGCCGCCCAGGAGCTCCTGCCCAGGCTGGCCAGCGGGCAGCAGGGGCCAGGGGCTGCGCTCGAGCCGGCGCTGGCTCGGATCGAAGCGCTGCGCCGGCCTGAAGTGAGCCGGTTGCAGACTCTTCAAGCCGCGGAAACCGCCCGGGGCCAGCTGCTGCTGGAACGCCCCTGGCTGCGCCGCCTGCTCAGCGGCGGCGCCCCCCTGCTGGGCCCCGCCATCGCCGCACGCTGGCGCCACGACCAGCGCCAGCTGCGGCAGGGTGTCACCTCGCTACCGCCAGCCGCGCCATACCCTGGCAATGATGGGTGAGCCCTCAGAAACCAGCCCCTGCCGATGGTCGCTCGTTTCGTGCGCTCTCGCCTTCACCTACCAGCGGCCGCGGGCCTGTTTCTCGCGCTGATGGCAGGCATGCTTGGCGCACCGCTCCTGACGCCACCGGTCCTGGCCCGCCAGCAGGATCCACCCTTTCCCAGTGAGCAAGAGCTGCGGGAATTGCAGCAGCTGGTGTTCGCCTGCGGCCGGGACAACACCAGCGCCCCCTGCGAGCAAGCCCGCCGCCGGGCGGACCCCCTGCTCGACCATCCTCGCCTGCCCGGGAGCTGCAAGGACGTGCTCTGGCAGATCCGCGAACAGGCGGTCGTGGCCAGCGCGAACAATTTCAACCGACGCGACCAGCTGGATCGGGCCGGCCTCGACCTGGTGCGGCTCTGCCAGCAACGGCGCCCGCAACCAGCCAGCGCCAGCCCAGGCGCCAGCGGCCCCACCCGCCGGACCATGTTCGGTCCCGCCCAGCAGCCCTGAGGCTGGGGCCGCGACCGGCGGAGCAACGTGGCCCGGCAAACCGGTGAGCCCGGCCAACAGGGTTAACTTGGGCGCGCTCCGCGCCCATCCCATGGCTGCAACCAGCTCCATCCGTCAGGTCAGCCTGGAGCGCCCCTTCAGCGACCAAAAACCGGGCACCTCGGGCCTGCGCAAGAGCAGCAAGCAGTTCGAAACGCCCCACTACCTGGAGAGCTTCATCGAGGCCAGCCTGCGGGTGTTGCCCGGGGTGGCCGGCGGCACCCTGGTGGTGGGCGGTGACGGTCGTTACGGCAACCGCCGCGCCATCGGCGTGATCGCCCGCATGGCCGCCGCCCACGGCGTGGCCCGGCTGATCACCACCACCGGGGGCATCCTCTCCACGCCCGCAGCCTCCCACCTGATCCGCCAGAACGGCGCCATCGGCGGCGTGATCCTGTCGGCCAGCCACAACCCGGGCGGCCCTGACGGGGATTTCGGCGTGAAAATCAACGGCGCCAATGGCGGGCCCACCCCCGAGTCGATCACAGACGCCATCTACGCCGCCACCCAGACCCTGGAGGGCTATCGGATCCTCGAGGACGCCCCCGAGCTGAACCTCGATCAGCCCGGCAGCCAGCAGCTGGGGGCGATGGCCGTGGAGGTGGTCGACGGCGTGGAGGCCTACGTGGCCCTGATGCAGAAGCTGTTCGACTTCGACGCCATCGGCGATCTGCTCCGGGGCGATTTCCCAATGGCGTTCGACGCCATGCACGCCGTGACCGGCCCCTACGCCACGCGGATCCTGCAGGGGTTGCTGGGAGCGCCAGCCGGCACCGTGCGCAACGGCACCCCCCTGGAGGACTTCGGCGGCGGCCACCCCGACCCCAACCTCACCTATGCCCACGAGCTGGCCGAGCTGCTGCTGGGCAGCGACGGCTACCGCTTCGGTGCCGCCTGCGATGGCGACGGCGACCGCAACATGATCCTGGGCCAGCGCTGCTTCGTGAACCCCAGCGACAGCCTGGCGCTGCTCACCGCCAACGCCACCCTGGCGCCGGGCTACACCGACGGCCTGGCCGGCGTGGCCCGCTCGATGCCTACCAGTGCAGCCGCCGATGTGGTGGCCCAAGCGCTGGACATTCCCTGTTTCGAGACACCCACCGGCTGGAAGTTCTTCGGCAACCTGCTCGATGCCGGCCGCATCACCCTCTGCGGAGAGGAGAGCTTCGGCACCGGCTCCAACCACATCCGCGAGAAGGATGGCCTCTGGGCGGTGTTGTTCTGGCTCAACATCCTGGCCAGGCGGCGGGAGCCGGTGAGCCGGATCATGGCGGAACACTGGGCCCGCTTCGGCCGCCACTACTACTCCCGCCACGACTACGAGGCGATCCCCAGCGAGGCCGCCCACGATCTGTACGGCCGGGTGAAGGCGATGCAGCCCTCACTCGTGGGCCAGGTCTTCGCCGGCCGCACGATCGCCACCGCCGACGATTTCGCCTACACCGACCCGGTGGACAGTTCGCTCACCAGCGGCCAGGGCCTGCGCCTGCTGCTTGACGACGGCAGCCGGGTGGTGCTGCGGTTGTCGGGCACCGGCACCCAGGGCGCCACCCTGCGGGTGTACCTGGAGAGCTATGTGCCCCCGAGCGGCAACCTGGCCCAGGATCCCCAGGCAGCCCTGGGGGATCTGATCACCGCCATCGATGGGCTGGCAGAGATCGGCCACCGCACCGGCATGGAGCGGCCGACGGTGATCACCTGAGCAACCCGTTAACTCCGATGGCGCCTGCTGTCCCGGGGGTGATACTCCGGCTCCGGGCTGGACACCTGTAGCTGACGCACAGCTTCGATCGCCATGCCGGCCACCAGCCCGAATCCGGCCAGTAACACCAGGAGCCAGAACAGGGCCACTTCAGAAATCTGAGCCGGGGTGCGGGCCACAATCCGGCGCAGCACCAGGGCCAGTCCCAGGCCCAAGGCGGCGCCGATCAGGCCCACCAGCAGAATCTGGCGCCCCCGGAATCGGCGGGGTAGCGGCGGCTCAGAGGGTGACAGCGGCTCGGGCATGGTGGAGGGGCCGGGCGGTCAGGCTGCCGGTTCAGCGGAGGACGCGGTGAACTGCTTGAGCACCACATAGAAGGCCGGCACCACCAGCAGGGACAACACGGTGGCCACCAGCAGACCACCGAACACCACCGTGCCCAGCGACGCCTGGCTGCGGGCACCGGCGCCGCTGGCGAACACCAGCGGCAGGAAGCCGAACAAGGAGGAAATCGCCGTCATCAGAATCGGACGGAAGCGGGAGATCGAGGCCTCCCGCGCCGCCTCCAGCGGAGAGCTGCCCTCGTCCATGCGCTGGTTGGCCAGATCCACGATCAGGATGCCGTTTTTGGCCGCCAGACCGATCAACATCACCAGGCCCACCTGGGCATAGATGTTGAGCACCTCCTGGCGCAGGGCCAGGAACAACAGCGCCCCCAGCATGGCGGTGGGCACCGTCATCAAAATGATCAGGGGGTCGGTGTAGCTCTCGTACTGGGCGGCCAGCACCAGGTACACCACCACGATGCCCAGGGCGAACACCACCACCGCCAGGGCACCGGCCTGGATCTCTTCGCGCGAGATGCCCGTCCAGTCGTAGCCGATCACCGGCTGGGCCATCTGCTGGAACAGCCGCTGGATGGTGTTGATCGCGTCGCCCGAGCTGACGCCGGCCGCGGCCAGCCCCTCCACCTTGATGCTGCGGAACAGGTTGAAGCGGGGGATCAGGGACGGGCCGGACTGCTGCTGCACCTGGATGAATTCCGACAGCGGCACAGGTCTGCCCTGCCGGTCGTTGACGGTGAGAGCCGCCAGTTGGTCGGGGGTGGATCGCTTGCTGGCATCGGCCTGCACGAACACCCGCCGCACCCGGCCTTCATCGAAGGTGTCGTTCACAAAAAAGCCGCCGATGTTGAGGCTGATGGCGCGCATCGCAGCCCCATAGTCCACGTTCAGGGCCGCCAGCCGGTCGCGGTCCACCGTGACCTGCAACTGGGGCGCCTCGGGCGAGAACTGGGTGAACACCCGCTGGAAGCGGCCGCTGGCGTTGGCCTCACCCACCAGCTGGTTGGCCACGGCGGCAAAGTCGCCCAGACTCAGGGCACCGCTGCTCTGGTCGAGCAACTGCAGCTCGAAGCCACCGCCGGTGCCGTAGCCGGGGATGGCCGGCGGTTCCACCACCACGATCCTGGCGTTCTGGATCGCTGGGAGCTTGGTGTTGAGTCGCTCCACGATGGCAGCCAGGCTCTGGTCTGCGCCGGGACGCTCATCCCATTCCTTGGTGCCGAAGAAGAAGATGCCCCGGTTGGGGCTGTTGCCATCCAGGCTGGCGCCACTGAACAGGGCGGCGCTCACGATGTCGGGCTCCGAGCGCAACACCTCCGCCACCTGGGCATTCACGCTCCTGGTCTGTCCCAGGGGCTGGCCATCCGGCAGCTGCACGATGCCGATGGCATAGCCCTGGTCTTCGATCGGCACGAAGCCGGTGGGCATGGCGGTGAAGGCGTACCCGGTGAGCACCACCCCCGCCGCCAGGCCGGCCAGCACAAGCTTGCGGCGCTTCAGGCTCAGCTCCAGCAGCGACTCATAGCCCGCCTGGACGCGGCCGTAGCCGTGGTTGAAGACGGCGAAGATCCAGGGGGTGCCCCAGCCGAACAGGGCACCGAGCAGGCCGAACAGGAGCACCGGCCAGGGATTGATCCCCGGCACCGCCACCAGCGCCACCGCCAGGGCACCCAGGGCAAAGGGCAGCCGCAGCGGCAGCTTGGTGAGAAGGGAGAGGCCAAAGCCGACCACCACGCCCACCACCAGGGCAAACACCGCCTGCAGGGCACCGGTGCCCCCCAAGAGCAGGCCATAGATCAGGCCCACGAAACCACCGGAGATCGCATAGGTGCGTCGACTGGGGGGGGCATCCTCCCGGGCCAGCAGCAGGGCCGAGAGCATGGGGGAAAAGGTGAGGGCGTTGAAGGTAGAGATCGCCACCGAAAACAGAATGGTGGCGGCGAACTGCTGGTAGATCGTGCCGGTGGCCCCGGGGAAAAACAGCACGGGCACAAACACCGCCAGCAGCACCAGGGATGTGGCGATCACCGCCCCGAACAGCCCATCCATGGTGGACCGGGCGGCATCGAGGGCCGAGAGCCCTGAAGCCTTTTTGGTGGCGGTGTCCTCCACCACGGTGATGGCGTCATCCACCACCAGACCGGTGGCCAGCACCAGCCCAAACAGGGTGAGCTGG
>JBIKUY010000238.1:0-4012 GCA_044347355.1 Prochlorococcaceae cyanobacterium
CCATCGCCTTCTTGAGCATCTCGCGGGTCTTGGGGGCGGTGTGGCAGATGTACTGGCCCACCAGGTCGTCGCGGGTGGCGGTGACCACATGGCCCTTGCGCACATAGCCCAGGCCGTGCAGGATCTTGCTCATCCGCTCGGCCACCGTGGTCTTGCCCGTGCCGGGCCGCCCGGTGAACGACATGTGCAGGCTGGGGGGGGCCGTTTCCAGCCCCACTTGCTGGCGGGCCCGATTCACCACCAGCAGGGCAGCAATCTCGCGGATGCGGGCCTTCACAGGCTTGAGGCCGATCAGCTCCCGGTCCAGTTGGTCGAGCAGCGCCTGCACCCCAGCACCCTCATAGGCCGCCCGCAGATCCACCTGCAGCTCACCACTGGCGGTAGGGGTGGACTCGCCCAGGTCAGAGGAGGGCATCGATGGCGGCGGCAAGACCGCGCTCAGCATCTCCGACCGCCGCCCCTTCGGTCTCGCTGCGCAGGGTGAGATTCACATAGGTGCGGCCGAAGCTGATGTCCGGGAAGCGCTGCTCGGCCTCACAGAGATCGTTGAGCCGCTCCAGGAAGTCGCGGGTGGTGGCGTAATCGGCGAATTCAAAGCGGCGTTCCAGCCACTCCGGCTGGTTCGGTTTCGGGCGGGGGGTCCAAGGCTGCTCCATCCCTCAAACCTAAGCCAGCACTCGAAGTCACTCCTCCAGGCAGTCGGTGCGCCCACGGCTGAGCCGTTCGGCCCAGGCCATGGCATGGGCCCGGTTGGCGGCCCGGTGCTCCGGTTGATGGCTGTCCAGGGGGTGGGGCATCGTGCCTACCACGGTGGCATTGGTCACGCAGAACATCGCCTTCTGGAAACTGCGGCAGATCTTGACGTGCACGTCCCCTTCCCCCCGACCGCACTGGCGATACCAGCGATGCAGCGCCTCGGGCAGATGGCGGTACATGTCCTGCATCAACAGGCTGGGGGGAATGCCGGCCCCCATGGTGGGCAGGGGATCGGCATAGAGGGCGCCGTAGGCGAAACGGCTCTGGTCGGCTGAGATCTGCTCGGCCTGGGCGTTGAAGCTCACCGTGCCGAAGAACGGCGTGCCGCGCAGGAACACGGCCTCCACATAGGGCAGGGCCACATCCACCAGGAAGGTGAGACCCGCCTCCGGAGGCAGCACCCAGTGGTGGTGACCCCCCACCTCCACGCCATAGTGGATGGGGTTGCCAGCGGCCGCCACCAGTCCCTGCTTGATGAACTCCACCACCGCGGGGATCGACGCCACCTCTCCGCGCCGCGCCGCCCGCGCCAGGTCCAGGAAGAGGTCACTCATCACCCGCCAGAACTGGCCGAGGGCATGCACCGTGGCAGCGGTGCGGATCAACTCCGGCAGGAAGGACGGGGCCAGGGGATGCAGCAGCGCCAGCAGCGGATCGCGGCGCCGTTTGGCGGCGATGATGGCGGCGCAGTTGGCGGCGAACTCAGGCGAGTCAAGATAGGCATCCAGCCCACCGGTGCCATGCCAGAGCATCGACTTCATGCAGTACTCGGCGTACTCGAAGTTAATCCGGTCGTGGTTGAGATGGCGCCAGATCCGGACTGGATTCAGATCGCCATCGAAATACTTGAAAATGGGAAATGGATTAAGGAACTGCCGTTCTGCCTGGTAGATCAAATTGATGCTGTAGGCATCAAGCACCTCGCCGTAGCTTTCCAACACCCCCACGACCTCCAGCAGGTGCTGGGGCGTGTCCTCAAGCAGCGTCTCAGCGCACAACAGGCGAGCAGCCAGGGCCTCCGCCGGCGGCATGGGCCCTGAGCGCACCAGATCTGCGGGGTTGACCGGCATCAGCCCAGCCCTCCCCCAGCGCCGGCCGCCAGCAGCAACGGCAGCTGGGCCAAGGCCGTGGTGCTGGCCTCGCTGAGCCTGCCAAGACTGGCAGGCAGCAATCCCAACCCCACCACGGCAATCGCCAAGGTGAGGGCAGGCAGCGTCTCCCTGGATGCCACCGATGGCAGTTGCACATCCAGCCGGGGGTCGCGCAGAGGGTCGTTGTGTGAAGTGATCGCCAACCGTCCAAAGAAAGCCCGATTCACCAGCAGCAGGAAGTACACCGCCGTGAGCCCCGAACCCACGATGCTGAGCAGGGTGGCAACGGGAAAGGTCTGGATGCTGCCGCGGAACACCAGGAATTCGGAGATGAAGCCGGCCATACCCGGCAGACCGGCACTGGCCATCACCCCCAGCACCATCAGGCTGCCGGTGAGCGGTAGTCCCCGCTGGGGATTAAGCAGGCCATGGAGCACGTCCAGGTCGCGGGTGCCGGTCTTGCGATACACAATGCCCACGAGTAGGAACAGAAGGGCCGAGATCAGGCCGTGGCTCACCATCTGGAACTCCGCCCCCAGCAGGGCCACGGGGCTGGCGGCCGCCGCCGCCAGCAGAACGGTTCCCATGTGGCCCACTGAGCTGTAGGCCACCATCCGCTTCATATCCCGCTGGGCAATCGCCGCAAGGGAGCCGAACAGCACTGACACGGCGGCCCAGATCGCCAGTGCCGGTGCCAGGCGGGCCCAGGCCTCGGGGAACAGCCCGAGACCGAAGCGCAACAGGCCATAGGTGCCCAGCTTGAGCAGCACGCCGGCTAGCAACACGGATACCGGCGTGGAGGCCTGGGTGTGGGCGTCCGGCAGCCAAGTGTGGAAAGGCACCAGCGGCATTTTGATCCCGAAGCCCACCAGCAGAGCCCCGAGCAGCACCAGCTGGCTGCCCATCGCCAGCCGGTCACTACCCACCGGGGTGAGGCTGAAATCCACCGTGCCGGTGAGCAGGGCCAGGCCCAGAAAGGCCCCGAGAATCAACATGCCGGACACGGCGGTGAAAATCAGGAACTTGGTGGCGGCATAGGCCCGGTTGGCACCGCCCCAGATCGAGATCAGCAGCCAGAGGGGAATCAGTTCCAGCTCGTAGAAGAGGAAGAACAGCAGCAGATTGTTGGCCAGAAACGCGCCATTCACCGCTGCGCTGATCACCAGCAACAGGGCAAAGTAGAGACGGGGGCGGCGGCTGAATTCCCGAGTGCACACCACCGAAACAAGGGTGAGGGCAGCGTTGATCAACACCAGAGGCAGCGATAAGCCATCCACCCCCAGCCAGTAATTGAGCCCGATCCCCGGCAACCAGGCAAACCGCTCCTGCAATTGCAGACCCGAGACCTCGGGATCGAACTGCAGGAGCACGGCGCAACTCAGCAGCAGCTGCAGCACGAGGGTCACGATGGCAACACCGCGCAGCCGGTTGGGCGTGGGCTCACCAGGCCAGATCACCATCAGCAAGGCCCCCAGTGCCGGCACCACCAGCAACAGCGAGAGCAGGGGCAGGGGGGCGAGCAGAGCGGCCAGGGACGTCATGGCAGCACCTCCGCGCCGGCGAACCAGATGAGGCCGGTGAGCGAGAGCACAATGGCCACGATCACAGTGAGCACATAGCTCTGCAACTGGCCGCTCACGCCCAGCTTGAGACTCTCGGCACTCTGCAGGGAAGCGCGGCCGATCCCATTCACCAACCCGTTCACGAGCCGTTGGTCAAGCCAATTGGTGAAGCGAGCCAAATTGGCCACGGAGGCCACGATCGTGGCCCGATAAATGCGGTCGGTGTAGAAATCAAAAGCCAACAGGTCCTGCAGGCTGCGGATGGCCTGGATCCGGGAGCGCGAGCGCAGTTGATCGAGGGGCATCCACACCCCCAGCAACACGCCCACAAACCCGCTCGCGCTGACCCCCAGCCCCGCCGCCAAAGAAAAGGCGTTGATGCCGGGAATCGGGTCGATGCGCTGCATGAGCAAGGGTGTGAGCAACACGATCACCGTGAGGCTCACCATCGGCAGCGCCATCAACCAGTTCACCTCGGGGCAGCGGCGGGTCTTGGGGAGCGGCGGGCCGAGGAACACGCTGCGGAACACCCGGGTGAGATTGGCGGCCGTGAGCAGGTTGGTGAGCAGAAAGATGCCTGCGAAGGCTGGGGAACCAACGAAC
>JBIKUY010000103.1:0-6504 GCA_044347355.1 Prochlorococcaceae cyanobacterium
AGAAGTATGAATATTTGATCTATCCAAGCCTCCAATATCAACGCCATGGACCATCGCGGCTCGAATGGGATTTGTTGGCTCAAGTCCACACCCTAGGTCAAGCGTACTCGTTGCTGGAATTCCTAACGAGTCCTTGCACGATGCAACGAGACCATCCTCCCTCATAACTTCATAGAGATCATTCGATGAGGAAAGTGCCAGTGGAATTGGCAAACAAGATGGTATCATCATGGTCAACCTGCCTGTTGAGTTGTTTAGAAATCATGGCTTAAGACATGACATCTGGTTGATGACTAGAAGGCTTCAGTAGATACCATCTGCACTGGCTGCGAAGCAACGCAATGAGCACAGTTTGGGCCAGAAGCGTTCTGTTTCAAATAGATTAGGATTCCACGGCAAAGGCCTCTAATCTAAGAAGCCCGGTTCAGCAATTCAGGAATGGTTGACGGTGGGATTGGCCTGTTACTGGCTCCCTCAATTGGCACTGTGCGCCAGTTCATGCTCGCTGGTCGAGATGGGAGCGTGACACGGCTGCCTTTCACGGGATGGCCTCAGTTCAACAACTCCGGGCGCTTGGTTCATGGTCCGTTTTCAGTCTAAGCCTCAGGGTGAATTGCTCCTCACGAGGTCGTGAACGTTTGCGCCCAGTGGGATGATGGCGATGCCAGTCGCCCCCATCTGATCCACAGCAGTGATCATCCTGAGAGCAACCCAACAAGCAAACAGTTCGCCCGGATTGTTCGGTACCGTGGTCAATGATCCACGTCAGCTTTGAGGTTGGGCACCAACCCACTGTAGAGCGAGGATCCCGGTAGGCTCAGCAGCAAACACTCAAGCCCGAAGCTGAGCTCAGAATGGTCGTGCTCGGCCAGCTTGCGCAGTTCGCTTATCTCAGAGCACCCGCGATGGGTTGAGTCACTTCAGCCCCACCTGCTGATAGCCGCAAACGCCAGGCTTCTATGAAGCAGCACGGCCCGACATCCTCAAGCTTCTGGGCCTGGCCCCCCGATGTTGAAATGCCCTTGTGCCACTTCAAAACAGCTTCCTGGCTTTCCAGCAGCGGCTTCTTGCACTGGCTCGCTTGAATGAGTGGTGGGTCGACGCTGGCTCATTGCTGAACGTCCCATCCAGGGCCAATGTCCGAACCGTTCAGAAGCTCACAATGGGGACTGTTCTGAGAGACCAGACCCACTCAGACATGGTGAGGAATGCCAAGGCTGGCAGTTGCTGTGTGAAAATTTTCAGCCTGACGCTGGGTCAGCACCCATTAGGCCGGTTCCAATGGAGCCATCGTCAGGCCTTCGGCCCCGAGTTGTTGGTGGTAGAGCTCAGCCTGCTCCTGGGGGCCGCACCACACCACAGCCGACCCTTCTGAGTCGATGCGCTGGGCCAGATCCCAAGCCTGATCCGGTTGCATGCCGGGGATGTAGCGCACCAGACATTCGACCACATGTTGGAAGGTGTTCACGTCGTCATCCAGCACCACCACCTTGAAGTTGGGATACGGCAACCTGAGACGTTGACGCTCCTGCACCACGGTCGGCACACCAGCTGCCACCACCACCCTTGCGGTGCTGCTTCCCATCTGATCAAGTCCGCTAGGGTCCGAGCCTAGGTAAAGTACCCGGGACGTTCGTTGCTCCCGGCATGCTGATCACCCTGGGCTGGGCCTCACTGGCCGCTCTGTTCAGCTTCTCGATTGCCATGGTGGTATGGGGTCGTCACGGCGACGGCAGCATCAATTTCTGACCGCCGCTGATCTGAACACGTCACTGTGGAGTCGATCACTGCCAACCAGTTGTTAGGTGGCATTGCCGCAGCCCTGCTGGTTTTTGTGAGTGGGGGGGTGATCTACCTCTCGGCAGTTGAGTGGCGCGACCGTCGCCGCCGCGCCAGGAGCGAGAAGCCTTCTCGAGGCACTGGTCGCACGTGAGTGAGGCTACGGCTCCGGTGCCCCTTGACAATTGGGCATGGCGGAGTGCTGGTCAACTGCTGGTGCCTCCACCGGCAGGCGGATTGGCGGATCGCTATGAGCTTTTGTCCGGCCGCGAATTGCTCGCGAGCATCTCGGCTGTTGAGCCGCCCATCCAGCCGGATCCGGGCCTGACCCTCGCGCTTTTCATGCATCCCTGGGAGGGTGCAGACCTTCAGTTGCTGCGCCAGCAGGCTGACCATCTTCGCCAACGCTTGGTGGGCGACACGGTGACCTATGTGGTGAACCGCAATCTCAACGCCTCCAACATCTGCGTTCAACGCTGTTCGTTTTGCGCTTTCCGGCGTGATCCAGGCCAGCAGGGGGCCTATTGGCTGAGTATCGATCAGCTCCAGGACCGGGCCCGCCAGGCGAAGGCTGCCGGGGCCACCGAACTCTGCGTCCAGGGCGGACTCAATCCGCAGGCCACCGTGGCTGGCAGCCACTTGGCCTATGCCCAGCAGTTGCTGCGGGCCCTCCGTGATGCAGCGCCAGGCCTTCACCTCCATGCCTTCTCCCCCCAGGAGCTTCTGTTCTTCGCTGAGCGAGATGGCATCCCGCTCGCTCGGGTTCTCGAAGTGCTGCAGCAGGCAGGGCTTGGCTCGGTACCCGGTACCGCAGCCGAGGTTCTTTCGGAACGGTTGCGACGCCAGCTTTGCCCCGAGAAGCTCAGCGCGCGAGCTTGGGTGGCGGTAATGCTTCAGGTGCACAGGGCCGGCCTGGCGAGTACCAGTACCCTCCTGGCGGGGCACATCGAACAGCCCGGTGATCTGGTGGCTCATTTGCTCACGTTGGTGGCGATCCAAGCGACGGCCCTCAGCAGGGGGTGGCCTGGCTTCAGCGAATTCGTTCTGTTGCCGTTCATCGGCGCAGCTGCCCCTGCGGTTCTGCGTCAGCGGGTGGGCCGTGATCAACCAGACCACAAGGCCATGCTCCGGCTGACCGCCCTGGCACGGATGGTCCTGGGGGCCTGGATACCGGCCCACCAGCCAAGCTGGGTGAAATTGGGGCTGGCTGGCGCAATGGAAGCTCTGACCTGGGGCTGCAACGACCTCGGCGGAACTCTCATGGAAGAGCACATCACCACCATGGCCGGTGCCCAGGGCGGTACCTCGCAATCCGTGGAGGCCCTGCGCCATGCCGCCCACCAGCTTCACCGCCCTGTGCGGCAGCGCACCACCCTCTACGGCTGGGTCTGATGCGTCTTCGGCTTCCTTCCCTACCGGTCAATCTGCGCTTACCTTCCCTGAGCAAAGCTTTGCCCACGGTTTCGAGCAAGGCCGCTTCCAAGCAAGCTCCTCAGACCTGGACGAAACGCTTACCCCTGCGCCTCACCCTGCTGGTCACCGCGGCCCTGTTGGCTGCTCCCAGTGCAGTGCTTCTGCGTCTGCCCCGACCAAGGGCAGAGGGTCTCGGTCGCCTCCTGCCCTATGCCGCCCTTCTGCAGAGTTTTCCTGCGGCTCCCGAGCGGGGCGTTCCCCAGCTCTGGCAGCAGAGACTGCCCGGCCCGTTGGCGGATCAGTTCTGGCGCCAGCAGCGTCAGAACTGGTGGCAGTTGTGGAGCCAGGACGGGACTCTCGGCGCCTATCTCGTAATGCCCACTCCAAGGCCAGTGCGCATCGGGGCCCTGGCTCCTCCCGCGAACAGCATTGAAGTGGACGGGTTGCTTGTGATAGCCCCCAACCCCCTGTCTCTCTCCCTTCTGAGCCAGAAGCTCCGCTCCGCTCCCCGCCAACAGCGGGGCCTGCAGCAGCGCTGTTTGGAGCGTCTGGAGCGGCGCCAGTCCGCCTACTGGAACACCGATGGCCTGGCATCCATGGCCGGGGAGCTGGCGCCGCTCCTGCAAGCGTTCCAGGAAGGCTGCGTCGAATTGGAGCTGGCCGAGGGTTCCCTCCAGTTCCAGGGAGAAGCCGGTGCTGTCGCTGGACTGTTGGCGCCAGTCACGGGCGAAACCACCACTGCCCGTGGCATCTCCGGCCCCTCAGATCTCCCTCCACCCCTCACACCAGATCTGCTGCTCCAGGTGAGCGGGCCGTCGTTGCAGCCGCTCCTGGATGGCCTCCTGCGCCGTGAATTGATCCGTGAACCCCTGATCACGGCCTACGGCCTGAGTGATGCGGATCTGAAATTGCTCAAGGACAGCCCGTTCCTGCTGAGGCTTCGGCCCCTGGCCAGCGGTCCATTCCAGGCCGGGTTGGAACTTGTGGTTGCCCCCAAGGGCGAACGGAAGGCCTGGGCCAGGATGTTGGATGGAATCTCCGAACGGCTGTTCGAGCGAGGGTTGCAGGTCGCGGCTGAAACGGCCACCAGCTGGCGGGATGGCGACGAGCGCATCGTGGGTGGATGGCGGTGGCTCACGGACAAGGGCGAACAGCCCCTGCTGCAGCTTTTCTTAGGGCCGGAACCACCACCCTTCAAGTCTCCGTTCACTGATGCCCAGGCCTGGAGCTCGATGTCGGGTCTTCGGTTACAGGCCCGGCCAGCGGCCTTAGCGGCGGTGATGCTGCTCCCCCTGCAGTTGCCAATGCCCCTGCAGCAGGCTGATCAGCTGGAGGTGTTGGCTGAACCCAGTTATGAGGGCGAAGACGCCCCCAACCGGCTGCTGGGGCGCCTGGCCATCACCCCCCGCCAGCCGATTCCCCAGCCTCAGCGGCCACCTCAGTCCCAGCCGCCGCTGCAGCAGGGCCAGGGTCAGCCCCAGGCTCCTGTGACTCCGCAGCCCCTTCCGTAGCCCCATCGGCGGCTCCATTGGGGGCGGCCTGCTGGCGCTCGCGCTTGCGCCGCTCTGCCGCCACGGTCTCCTCCATCAGCTCGACTGCCTGCGCCATCTTCTCCAGATTGCCGGTGTAGAGGCTGAGGTCCTTGTCCAGGCGGTCGCGGAGCAGGCCCATCGCCTCCCCCAGTTCATGGGCGTAGCGGCGTAGGTTGGCGGGTTCCAAGCCGTCGGCTCCCTGGGCCTGCTCCAGCAGGCTGAACAGGCCCACGGCCATCAGCCGTGAGTAGTGGAAATCGGTCCGTTGGATGTTGGCCAGGGCTGAGGACAGCGGCTCTGGAGCCCCCTGGCCCTGCTCCTGGATCCACTGCTCCACCTCGGACACGCTGTGCTGGCCGATGGCCGCCACGGCGGCATCCCGCTGGCTGCGCAGCGCTGCAGCATCGAAGCCGGAGGCACTGCACAGGGCCGCCAGAAGGTTCTCGCGCTGCTGCTCGGGGCGGTAGCCCCTGGCGAAGCTGTCGAACACCTGGATCAGCCCCGACGCGAACAGGGGATCACTCTGGAAACCCCGCTGGCGGCTGAGGAGGTGCAGCTCCACCAGAAGTTCATCAACCATGCGCCGGTAGAGCGGCGCGATCACATGGGGGAAGGCGCTGTGGAAGGCGCGCTTGCTGTCTGAGACGGTGAGGGCGGCGCTCACGCTGACCGATCCGTAGTGGAGCGACCCTAGCGGCCTGAGCTCAGTAGGATCGCCATCAGCAACCCCTTTTGCCTGTGACGACGATCCCGATTGTGATTGAGGAGTCGGGACGGGGTGAACGTGCATTCGACATCTATTCCCGTCTGCTGCGCGAGCGGATCGTGTTCCTCGGGGAACAGGTCACGGCCGAGTCGGCCAACCGCATCGTGGCCCAGTTGCTTTTCCTAGAGGCAGAAGATCCCGACAAGGACATCTACCTCTACATCAACTCTCCCGGAGGCTCCGTCTATGACGGCCTCGGCATATTCGACACTATGCAGCACATCAAACCTGACGTGCACACCGTGTGCGTGGGTCTGGCTGCCTCCATGGGAGCGTTCCTGCTCTGTGCCGGCACCAAGGGCAAGCGCAGCAGCCTCGCCCACTCCCGGATCATGATTCACCAGCCCCTCGGCGGAGCCCGCGGCCAGGCCAGTGACATCCGCATCCAAGCGGATGAGATCCTCTATCTCAAAAAGAAGCTCAACACCGAACTGGCCGACCGTACGGGCCAGCCCCTGGAGCGGTTGGAGGAGGATACCGACAGAGATTTCTTTATGTCTCCCATGGAGGCTGTGGAGTACGGCCTCATCGACAAGGTGATCGAGAAACGCCCCGTGCGGCCAGTTTGATCCCCCTGTTGTGGGTCGCCGTCACCGTAGTTCAGGTGCCCAGCCAGGCGGCAAGGGGCTTCCACCCAGCAAACGTCCCAGCAAGGTCTGCCCCGCGTGCGGCAGGCCTTTTTTGTGGCGGCGCAAGTGGACGGCGGTCTGGGAGCAGGTGATCTATTGCTCTGAGCGTTGTCGCAACAGCAAAAAGCCCGAGGTCTGAACCCCGGGCTTTCGTGGTGCAACGCAGCTGATCAGGCTTGTGCCGGTTCAGGCTGGGGTTTGGCCGTCTCTGTGTCCGATGCACGGGAATCAGCAGGGTCCCCGAGAAGTGGCGAGAACCGCTCCTTTTCGGGGATGGTGGTGAATTCACCCACGATGGCGCGGAACTCTTCACCATCGAGACTCTCCTTCTCGATCAACACGTCCACAACCCGGTCCATCGCTTCACGGTGAGCCGCAACAAGTT
>JBIKUY010000104.1:0-6462 GCA_044347355.1 Prochlorococcaceae cyanobacterium
GGGCTCAATGCCGGGGGCACAGGCCTCATGCACCTGGGATACGCAAAGACCGCGCTGCGGATCCTGATGGTTGCGAAACACGTAAGCGCGACTCACCCCAGAGGCGTACTGAAGAATCTCCAGCACCCGCTGCAGGTGATGTCTCAGGAGCCCGCGTCCTACCAGCAGCCGGGCACACTCAGCCACAGCGGCTTCATAGCGCAACTGCTTGGCCAGAATCCGCTCCTGGCGGTGCAGCTGGATCTCCATCTGCAGGCGCCGCAGCACCAGGGTTTTCGGCAGGTCCTGAGACCAGACATCGGACGCGCCGGCCAACACCAGCTCCGGAGCGTGGTGGAGAGCGGCCGGATCGAGCAGCAGCACCACTGGGACCTCCTGAGGGAGACGGTGTTGGCCCCCAAGCACCGGCAGCAAATCAGCCTCCAGGAGCAACCACAGCTCTGGTTGCGGCAGGAGCTGGTCGCCGCCTCCGGCTTCCAGCCGCTGGGGGGGCATCCAGACGACCTGGAGATCCGCGCCCTGGAGCACGGTGAGCCAGGGCTCCGCGTCGACGGCCTGCTTGGCCAGGATCACCACAGCTGGATGACCCGCCGATGGATTCACCACGGATGGGTCAACCAGAGCGGGGATCGAGCTCTGCTTGTCGCGCCCATACCGGCTCCCCGTCAATCCGTCACAGGAGTCAGATAATCATTATCCATAACCTGCCCAGCTTGACAAGGCTGGCCGCCGCTGGAGTGGACAGTCAGGGCGCAGGGGATCAACCGAGACGCCAGGAGCGCCAGCCCAGATGCACCACCAGCAAGCAGGTCAGAAACACCAGCCACCACGAGCAGGCCATGGCCGCAGTCACCGGCCAGGTGAGCGGCTCGAATCTGCCGGCCAACGACCAGAGCAGGATCAGCACCAGGCTGCCCAGAATCGCCAACTCTTCATAGGGCTCACCCTGAAAACTGCGGGGTTCTCGCCCACTCACCACATCCATCAGCACGCCGCCACCGGCGCAGGTGAGCGCAGCTGAAAGGGGCAGCCACCACCAGCTGAGCTGGGCCAACAGGGCCACGCGGGTGCCGATCACGGCAAAACTGGCCAGGCCGATGCTGTCGCACACCATGTGCAGTTGGCTCCAAATGGGGGATGCCAAGCATCGGGGGCTGATCAGACGGGACAGAAGCGTGCCGAGCAACAGCACCACCAGAACCACCACAAGGGGCAATGGATCCCGCAACAGCCCCAGGGGGATGCGGTTGCCACCGATGAGAAGATCTCTGATCACACCGCCCCCCACGGCCGGGAGCAAGGTGAGCACAAAGGCGCCCCAGATGTCATAACGGCGCTCGACCGCCCGCAAAAAGCCGGCAAGTGCGAAGGCAGCTGTACCGATCACATCGAAGTGGAGGTAACGCCGGGACTGGGCTAGCCGCTGCAGATGATCCAGCCCCGCCGGCCCCAGAGGCCCTCCACCCCCTTCAGGCAAAGCCAGCAGAATCCCCGCCACCAGGAGGGTGAGCACCAAGAACGGCAACCAGGTGGGGAACCGGCGCCAGCGCAAGATCCAACCGGGCAAGGCGTTGGCCATCAGACTGCCAACACCTTCAGCCGCAAGCGGTTGAGGGCCTCGCCAACACTGAGCGCCTGGATCCAGCTGCGGCCGCGGCTGGCCCCGAAGCGCAACCCCTCGCTCACACAGCCATCGGGTCCCGCGATGGCGATGTGAACCAACCCCACCGGCTTGTCGGCGCTGCCGCCACCGGGCCCGGCGATGCCGGTCACGGCGATCGCCCAGTCGGCCCCAGTGGCGCAGCGAACTCCCTCAGCCATCGCCTGGGCCACCGGATCACTCACGGCACCACAGGCCTGCAGCACTCCAGCCGGCACATTCAAGAGCTGTCGCTTCACGGCATTGGCATAGGCGATGACGCCTCCCAAAAACACATCCGAAGCTCCAGGCACCGCCGAAAGAGCCGCCCCCAGCCCCCCCCCGGTGCAGCTCTCTGCCACCGCGAGGCTCTGGCCGCGTTGCCGCAACTGCTCCAGCACCACCGAGGCCAGGCACTCACCGTCGGCCCCGAAGCAATAGGCCCCGGCCCGGCGGCGGATCTCCGCCTCCGCCGGCACCAGCAGAGCCTCCGCCTCGGCCGCACTAGCGGCCCGGGCCGTGAGCCGCAGCTTCACCTCCCCGTCGCCGGCATAGGGCGCCACGGTGGGATTCGACTGCTCCAGCAGATCGGCCACCTGCTCGGCCAAGGTGGATTCGGCCACCCCCCAGAAGTGCAACATGCGGCTGGCAAACACCCCATCTGCCAGGCCGGAGCGCTGCAGCCATGGGGCGGCCGTGGCGCTCCACATGGCCTGCATCTCACTGGGCACGCCCGGGAAGGTGAGGATCGTGAAACCGGATTGGACGGGAAAGGGTAGGCCGGATGGATCCGGGCTCCAGATGATGCCCGGCGCGGAGCCGGTGGCATTGGGCAGCAGCTCCGCGCCGATCGGCAACAGCGACTGGCGGCGCAGGCTGGGGGTCACGGGGCGGCCGCGCGCCTCCAGCTTGGCCAGGATGTCGGCCCACACCTCCGGGCGCTCGGCGAGGGGGGTGTCGAAGGCGGCAGCGATGGCCTCGGTGGTGAGGTCGTCGGGCGTGGGCCCCAAGCCGCCGGTGGTGATCAGCAGCCGGCAGCGGCCAGCCGCCTCGCGCACGGCGGCCACAAGGCGCTCACGGTTGTCCCCCACAACCTGCTGGCGGTGGTGGGGAACACCGAGGGCCGCCAGCTGCTCGGCGATCCAGCGCGCATTGCCGTTGGTGATGTTGCCGAGCAGCAGTTCGCTGCCCACGCAGAGGATCTCAGCGCTCATCCGAGCTCCCAGGCACTCTGATCAGGGTTCATCGGCCTGCTGAAGTTGGCGGCGGGTGCTCACCAGGACCCAGATCAGTACCGCCGTGGCCAGGGCGAGCCAGAGAAAGCGCATCTCAGCATTCACCAGCACCAGAGCCAGTGAGGCCAGCCACTGGGTGAAGGCATAGATCAGCAGCACGGTGTGTCTGTGGCTGAGCCCGGTCCGCAACAGGCGATGGTGGAGATGGCGGCGATCGGGATAGAAAGGCGAACGCCCTTCACTGAGCCGGCCCATGATCACTGCCGACATGTCGGCCAGCGGCAGGGACAGGATCAGCAACGGCAGCAGAAGGCTCACGCTGGTCAGTCCCTTGGCGGGCCCCACGATGCTGATCGCAGCCAGGGAAAAGCCCAAAAAATAGGAGCCGCCATCGCCCATGAAGATGCGGGCAGGGTTGAAGTTGTGGCGCAGGAAGCCCAGGCAACTTCCGGCCAGGGCAGAGGCCAGCAACCCCGCCGCCGGCTGGTGCAGGCTGAAACTCACCGACAGCAGACCCACTGCGGCGATGCCACTCACGCCGGCGGCCAGGCCATCAAGGCCATCCAGCCAGTTGATCGCATTGGTGATTCCCACCAACCAGATCACCGTGGCCAGCACACTCAGCCAGTCGGGCAAGGTGAGCAGCACTGGTGACCCATCCACAACGCCGAATGGCATCTCAATCGTGCCGATGCGCACCCCTTCGGCCCACACCACCATCGACACAGCGAGCTGGAGCGCCAGTCGTGGAAGGGGTGGCAGGGCGAACAGGTCGTCCGCCAGGCCGATCGCGAAAAAACAAAGGCAGCCTGCCAGGCTGCTCCAGATCAGGCGGTCCTTGCTGGGCTCCAGCTCGGCAAAGCCGCCAAAAAGCCAGGTGAGTGCCAGGGCCGCACTGAAACCCAGCACGATTCCCACACCGCCGAGTCGCACCATCGGCCGGGTGTGCTGCTTACGGGCATCGGGGGTGTCGGTGACCCCCCAGCGCAGGCCGCACCGCCGCACCACCGGCACGATCAGGGCAGTGAGCAGCATCGCCACCGCAAAGGTGAGCAGAGCTGCCGCGTTGGGGCTGTAGGCGAGAGTCAAGACGGCGGGCTGACGCGAAGCCCTCGGGGGCAAGCTTTTGTCGACACCTTACGGGTGGCAGCGGCCATCAGGCGTGCTGCAGCTCACGGGCTGAGGTGTAGAGCGGGAAGCGCTCACACAGGACCGCCACGCGCTCACGGCAGCGCTGCTCGATGGTGGAATCTTCGGGATTGAGCAGCCGGTCGGCGATCACATCGGCCACCTCGCGGAAGGCGGCCTCATCGAAGCCCCGGGTCGTACAGGCGGCTGTACCCAGGCGCAGGCCGCTGGTGACGAACGGCGACTGCGGATCAAAGGGCACGGTGTTCTTGTTGGCGGTGATGTGCACATCGCTCACCAGCAGATCGGCCACCTTGCCGGTCATGCCGATGCTGCGCAGATCGAGCAGCACAATGTGGTTGTCGGTGCCACCGCTCACCACCGCGATGCCGCGCTCCTGGATACGGGCCGCCAGGGCCTGGGCGTTGGCCACCACCTGGCGGGCATAGGCCTGGAAGCTGGGTTGCAGGGCCTCACCGAAGGCCACGGCCTTGGCGGCGATCACGTGCTCAAGCGGACCGCCCTGGCTACCAGGAAACACGGCCTTGTCGAACTGCTTGGCGAACTCGGCGTCGCGGCAGAGGATCAAGCCGCCACGGGGGCCCCGCAGGGTCTTGTGGGTGGTGGTGGTCACCACATCGCACACCGGCACCGGGTTGGGGTGCACTCCGGCGGCCACCAAACCGGCGATGTGGGCCATGTCGGCCAGGAGGTACGCGCCTACCTCATCAGCGATGGCGCGGAAGGCCGCAAAATCGATGGTGCGCGGGTAGGCGGAGTAGCCGCACACGATCAGCTTCGGCCTGTGCTCGAGGGCCAGCTGGCGGATGGTGTCGAAGTTGAGCTGCTGGGTTGCCTCATCCACGCCGTAGTGAACGGCCTTGAACCACTTGCCGCTCACGTTCACCGGCGAGCCGTGGGTGAGGTGGCCGCCGTGGCTGAGGTCCATGCCCAGGATCGTGTCGCCGGGCTGCAGCAACGCCAGGAACACGGCGAAGTTGGCCTGGGCACCGCTGTGGGGCTGCACGTTGGCCCAGGCGGCCCCGAACAACTGCTTGGCCCGCTCGATCGCCAGCTCCTCAATGGCATCGACGTGCTCGCAGCCGCCGTAATAGCGCTTGGAGGGCAGGCCCTCGGCGTACTTGTTGGTGAGCACCGAGCCCTGGGCCTCCATTACCGCCCGGGAAGCAAAGTTTTCGGAAGCGATCAGCTCCAGGTGGGTCTGCTGGCGTTCCAGCTCCTTGCCGATCAGGGCCGCGATGGCGGGATCACCCGCTGCCAGGGACTGGTTGGTCGCGGCGAGATCAGCCATCGGTACTGGAATGCGGGGATGTCTTGAAGGGAATCGTAAGGAAGCGTCGACGCACAGGCTGGCGCGTGTTGTCCAATGCCTCAAGGCCCACACGCAAACCCGCCCCGGAAGCCCAGGGCGCGGAATCCTGAGCTGGCCATCAAAAGCATCGCCACACCGGCAAGAAACAGGTGGATCCATGTAGTGGATCCACTGATCTCAGAACAGAAAACCTGCAGACCTTTGAACCCGCTAACCGGTGCAAAAGCCATTCGATTCACAACGCGCCTGGAGAGATTCGAACTCCCGACCCTCTGATCCGTAGTCAGATGCTCTAATCCGCTGAGCTACAAGCGCAAGCGTGGGCGCCTTCGCGACCACCTGGTCATTCTCACCGCACAGGGGGCCCTTCCGTCAACCACCCCCCACCACCTGCCGGAATGGTCGGGGCCGGGGGCATGATTCAGAGGACGTTGCGGCTCCTCCAACCATGCCGATCCGCTGGTACGGCCCGGCCAACCCCGCCGACCCCACTTACCGGCACTTCGAGCGGATCGTGAACCTCACCCTGCACGCCGCCCTGTTCTCCGCCCTCAACAGCGGCCTTTGGGTGGTTCAGGAGCTGCGCCATCCCTGGGGCCATCTCAACTGGTTCAGCCTCGGTTGGCTGGCCGTGCTGCTGGTGCACGCTGGGGTGGTGCTGGCCCTGCGACCGGGCCGCGCTCCGGAACCATGAGCCTCTCCGCCTCCGACCTGCACGACCTGGAAGTAGCCCTGGCCGATCGGCTTTATCTGCAGATCGCCGGCTGGCACCTCTACCTGGGTGATGCGGGCCTGGCCCAGGCCCTGGCGATCGAATGTGCCGCACGACTCGACCAGGGCAGTGCGGTGTGCGCCCGCCAGGCCCTGGAGGCCGTACAGGTGCCGATCGGAGCCGATGCCACCCGGCTGCCGCTGGCCCGACTGGTGCCCGCCGGCCAGTTGCGCGATCTGGAAGAGGTGCTGGAACCGTTTTGCCGATAGGGTGCGGCCATCCCCCGCGGGCTCCAGTGCTGCTGATTGAAGTCACAAACGCCCGGGAGGTGATCAGCCAGCGCATCGGCCGCCTGGGCAGCCGACTGATCGACAAGGTGGTGGATGCTGAGGCCCAGGTGGAAAAGGCCCTGATT
>JBIKUY010000105.1:0-6454 GCA_044347355.1 Prochlorococcaceae cyanobacterium
TGGCGGTGCTCGTCGAGGGTGGTGGCGCCGATGCAGCGCAGCTCGCCGCGGGCCAGCATCGGCTTGAGCAGGTTGCTGGCATCCATGGCGCCGCCGGTGGCGCCGGCCCCCACCACGGTGTGGATCTCGTCGATGAACAGCACGATCTGACCTTCCGAGGCCGTCACCTCCTTGAGCACGGCCTTGAGCCGCTCCTCGAACTCACCGCGATACTTGGCGCCGGCGATCAGGGCGCCCATGTCCAGCGACACCAGCTGCCGGTTCTGCAGGGCTTCCGGCACGTCGCCGTTGACGATCCGCTGGGCCAGCCCTTCCACGATCGCCGTCTTGCCGACGCCGGGCTCGCCGATCAGCACCGGGTTGTTCTTGGTGCGGCGGCTGAGGATCTGGATCGTGCGCCGGATCTCCTCATCGCGGCCGATCACCGGATCGAGCTTGCCCTCGCGGGCGGCGGCGGTGAGGTCGCGTCCGTATTTCTCCAGCGATTCGTAGGTTCCTTCAGGGTTCTGGTCGGTCACTGTTTGGGATCCGCGGATCGCTTGCACAGCATCCTTGAGTTTGTCGGCGCTCGTGCCGCCCTGGCTGAGCAGTTGCTTGCCGCAGCGGTCGTCGATGGCCAGGGCCAGTAGCAGGTGCTCAATGGCGATGTAGCTGTCCCCATAGGTGCTCTTGAGCGCATCGGCCTGGTCGAGCACGCTGTTGAGCCCTTTGCCCAAATACACGTTGTCGGGCGGCGCGCTCAGCGATGGCTGGCCGGCGATGAAGGCCTCCAGCCGTTGGCTGAGGGTGCCCACATCCACGCCGGCCTTCTCCAGGATGCGGCCGGCCAGTCCCTGCTGGGCCAGCAGGGCAGCGAACAGGTGCTCGCTCTCCATCTGCTGCTGGCGCTTCTGCTGGGCCAGCTGCTGGGCGGCGACCACGGCGCCCCAGGCTTTTTCCGTGAACAGTTCGGCGGTGGGATGCATGGTGTTCCGGGCGTTTCCTGAACCGTATGCCGATTGCGGCCTGGGCAGGGAGCGGAGCGCCGAACCCGTTGTGTCGGGCAACCGGCCCTTTGCGGCTCTGTTGCGTTTGTTGCCCGGCCGCAGTCAGCCCGGCCGCAGCAGCTAACTAATAAGGATGTTGGCGCCGCAGGGCCGCTGCTAGTCATGGCTGAGAAGAACACCCTTTCCGCCCCCTGGTTGGGCCGCCTTCGTCGCCTCGCCCTCCCGGTGCTGTGCGGCAGCCTGCTGCTGCTCCCCTCCCTTGGTCTGCCAGCGGCCATGGCCCGTGGCGGCGGCGGTGGCGGCTTTCACGGTGGTGGTCGCGCCGGCGGCTACCACAACGGCCGGGTGGGCGATCACCCGATGTATGGCGGCGGCACGCGCGGCAACTTCGACAACAACCGCGTGAACGTCAACGTCCACAACAACTTCTACAACCGGGGCTACGGCGGCTGGCACGAGGGCTGGCGCAATGGCGGCTATTGGGGCGCCCGGCCCTGGAATGCCGGCTGGTACCGCGGCTGGGGCGGCTGGGGCTGGTGGGGCGCCAGCGCCGCCGCCTGGGGTGTGGCCGGCCTGGCCACAGGTGCCGCCATCTCCGGTCTGGTGAACGACGCGGCCAATCAGCAGTCCACGGTGATCGTGGTGCCCCAGACCACCTATCAGCTCAATTTCGGCAGTGTGGAAGCGGTGGGAACGGCCGGCGTGAGCTTCAACTACGGCGTGGGCAACACTGATCTGATGGGGGCTGCCAACTGCCAGGACGGCCTACTCAACGGCCAGGTTCCCAGCAGCGCCGATCAGGCCCAGTTGCTCAATGCTGTGTGCCAGGTGGCCTACGGCAGCGGCGGCGGCAGCTGAATCACGCCGGCGTTGCTTCCACACAGCCGCTGGGGGCACCCATTCAGCCTGTAGACCGCATCGGCGGGGGAGAGACAGCCCCTGGCGTTCTTTCCCGACACCTGGTCGGGCCGGATCCGCAGCGGCTGCAGCTCCGCCTGGTTGGCCGGAACGATCAAGGGGCACCCGTTTCCGGGGCGCGACTGGGCTAGGGCTGGGCCAGCCAGCAGTGCCAGGCTCAGCAAAGTCGTCAGCGCAGGTTGGGGGCTGGCCATCATGCTGCTCGGGCCGGATCGTGGGCCCAGTCTGCCCAGACTTGCTGCCCACACACCCCGCCCAGCCCGACTCCCGCTATCCCTACTCCGCCGCGATGAGTGCGTCTTCAGCCCCCGATCAAACCCTGGTGCAGCAACTCGCTGAGGCCTCACGTGAATTCGATGTCACCGGTGCTGATCCCGAGCGCAACTGCTGGCTGGCGGTCCACCGCCATGTGCACGGGGTGCTGCCCAGTGAGTACGACATCCGCGACATTGACGAGGAGCTGTATCTCGCGGTGCTTGAGCGCAGAAAGCAGCTGTAACAAGGGGCTGAAGGCCGCCCATCGCCCCCGTGCATACCGCCAGTGGCAACCAACCCAGGCTATGGGCGTTGCACCACTTGGAGCGTAGGTCTGAACACCCGCAGCGCTCGTGGTCGCTCCCAGCCCTCACCAACGGCGGCCCAGCTCAGGCAGGCTGATCAGCTCAGCCAAAAAAAAGCCCCGGAGTCATCCGGGGCTTTCCAGCAAATGTGCAGGCTGGGCGGGGGATTGGCTGAGGCCCAACTGGTTGGCTCAGGCCCAACCCTTGGCGGCCATGTCTTCGACGTAGGCAGCGACGTCGGCGATGTCGCCTTCGCTGAGCTTGCCGCCGAAGGCGGGCATGGCGTTCTTGCCGTTGGTCACCTGATAGGCGATGGCGGATTCATGGTCGCTGCCGTAGTTGGCCAGGTAGGCCTCGAGAGCGTCCTGCTTAAGGGTGCGCTCGGCGTTCACCACGTTGCCACCACCCATGTGGCAGGCAGCGCAGTTGGCGGAGAAGATCTGGCCGCCATGGGCTACGTCAGCCGCATAGCTGGGGGTGGCGCCCAGCACCAGCGCCAGGCAAAGAGCGATCAGGGAAAGGAGTCGGCGCATGGAGGGCGCTCAAAGCACAGTCCGGCAAAACTTAATTGCTCGCCGGGGCCTGGTGCTTGCGGCTGCTCAGCTTCGAAACATTTGCAACATCGATGCCAACACCGGCCTGCGCCGTCGGAGGCCAGCATCGGCGAAAACGGCCTTCAGGGTGGGTGCATGGCTCACTTGGCCAAAGCGCTCCGGCGGGCTGATCGGCTCGTGCACGAAGTGGCGCTGGCGGATCGAGAAGCGATCCCAGGGGGTGACTTCCAGCCGCAGCAGCTTGATCAGTGCCTCCACCAACCAAGGCCGGATGGCCACACCCCAGGGGGGAAGCCAGCCTCCCCGCCAGCGCAGCAGCTGCCGCACCGTGTCGTTCACGCTCAACGCCGGTTGGCCGAGCACAAGCCGACGCACCCTGCCCTGACCAGGCTCTGGGTTGGGCCCCTGGGGAGTGCCAAGCAGGTGCAAGCACACCCGAGCAATGTCGGCGGCATGGATGAAGTGGAAACTGGCGTCCACCCGCAACCACTTGGCCAGCCACAGCCACTTGCACGCCTCGGCCAGGCCGGCCGTGAGATAGCTGGTGGGAAAAGAACCGGAGCCATCCACCGTGCCGCCGAACACCAGGGTGGGGAACAGGGCCACGATCCGATCCGCCAGGGGGTGCTCCTCCAGCTGCTCCAGGCAGAGGGCCTTGGTCTGGATGTATTCGGTGCCGTCGCTGCGGGCCTCCGGCAGGAGCTGCAGCTGGCGGTCGAGCACCGAGGCGGTGGAGAAATACAGCACCTGCTCCAGCCACTCGGGGCTGGTGAAGGCCAGCAACTGCTTCACCGCCACCACGTTCACCGCCATGGCCCGTTCGGGGTCCCCCCAGGCGGTAGCGGTGTGCACGATGCGGGTGGCGCTGGCAATGGCGCCGGCATGGGCCGTGAGGTCGCGCAGGTCGCCGACCAGCAAGGTGATGCGCGGGTGATCGGCGGGGACAGCTTTGAGCTTGGTCGGATCGCGCAGCAGCAGCAGCAGTTCGGCATTGCTCTCTCTCAGCAGCAGATCGGCGATGTGCTGGCCCACGCAGCCGCTGGCACCGGTAATCAGGATCCGCGGGCGCCGGGCGGCTGCCACCGGCTTGCTCAAGCTGCGGCTCCGATCCGCTCCATCACGCTCTTGCCCGCTTCGAAGAAGAATTGGCCATTCTCCTCAGGGGTGCCGGGCAGGATGCCATGGCCCAGGTTGAGGATGTGCTTGCGGCCGCGGGCCTTGCGCACGGTGTCGTCGATGCGGGCCTGGATGGCTTCAGGGGTGCCGAACAGCAGGCCAGGATCCACATTGCCCTGCACGCCCACGTGCTCGGGGAGCCGGGCCAGGCCCTCAGCCATGTCCACGGTCCAGTCGAGCGACACGATGTCGACACCGGTTCCGGCCATCCGCTCGATCACGCCGGCGCTGCCGGAGATGTAAAGGATGAAGGGGGTGTCGGGATGGGTCTGCTTCACCAGGTCCACCACCTTCTTCTGGTACGGCGCGGCGAAGGTGTCGTAATCCATCGGGCTGAGCTGGCCGGCCCAGGAGTCGAACATCTGCACCACCTGGGCGCCGGAATCGATCTGGTAGCGCAGGTAGGCGGCGATGGATTCGGCGAAGTGATCCAGCAGCCGGTGCAGCAGCTCGGGCTCGCGGAAGGCCATCGCCTTGATCACCGCGTAGTTCTTGGAGCTTTTGCCCTCCACCACGTAGGCGGCCAGGGTCCAGGGGGCGCCCACGAAGCCCAGCACGGCCGCCTCATTGCCAACCGTCTGGCGTAGGCGACTGAGCACCTCACCCACGAAGGGCATGGTCTCGGCCGGCTGCAGGGGGCGCAGGGCTTCCACCTGGGCGATCGAGCGGATCGGGTCGTGGATCAGGGGGCCCTTGCTCTCCACGATGTCGAAGTCGATGCCCATGCCAGGCAACGGCGTGAGGATGTCGGAGAACAGGATCACGCCATCGGGCTTGAAGGCGTGGAAGGGTTGCATGGAGATCTCGTAGGAGAGATCAGGGTTTTCCGAGCGCTCGCGGAAACCGGGGTGGCGGTCCCGCAGGTCGCGGTACACCTTCATGTAACGGCCCGCCTGGCGCATCATCCACACCGGCGGCCGCTCCACCTGCTCACCTCGGGCGGCGCGCAGCAGCAGGGGAGCGGTTTCAGCCATGGAGAGTGGGTGAGGGCGGTCCGAAAACCTAGCGGACAGCAGGGCATGCGCCTCAGGATGAGCCCGCGGAGAATGGCGCGAGAATGGGGATGTGCCGGCCGTTCCGATTGCCTCTCGCCCTGCCTGGCCTCCTGCGCAGACTCCGGCCTCGTCTTGGTCCCCTGCCCCTGCTACCGGCGCTCCTTCTGCTGCAGGGCTGTCAGCCGCTGTCCGGGGAGGTGCTGCATCTCTACCTGGTCCCGACTGCCTCCGGCATCTCGGGGGTAAGCCTCGACGACAGCAAAGCGGTTGCCGCCCCGGTGCTCAAGGCCTTCAATCGTCTCTAACCCGGGGTGCACCTGCACGTGCAGGTGGTGCAGGAACACCGTCTTGCGCAGCCAGGGGCTGACCGATCCCGTGCCCCGTACGGCCGCATTCCGCCGGCGAGAAGCAAGCATCCCGCCCCAGATCCCTGCCAACGTCCGCGCTCGAGACGGCCTGGTGGGTTTGCCGGTGGCCAATGAGGTAACGCTTGCCTGCTACGACCGCGAACGCGTCAGTTCGCCCCCCCAGACCCTCGACCAGCTGCTCGCCCTGGCGGCCTCCGGCGCCACCGTGGGGATGGCGCTCGATCCGATCGGCCTGTTTTGGACGGTGGGACTTTGGTGCCACCGACGCCCTGGTGCCCTTGCTCCATGGCAGTGCGCCGTTCACAGGCACCAGCCGGCAGAGGTCCCTTGAGGCACTGGAACCCTGGCTGGAGTGGTTGCGGCAGGTGTCACTGCAGAACCGGGTGGACATGGGCAGCGACCAGAATGAGCTGCTGTCCGGCCTCAAGCAGGGACGCCTCGCCTGGGTGCCTTGCTACAGCCCCCACCTGCCGAGCCTCGAGCAGAGCATGGGCGATCGCCTTGGGGTGAGTGCCCTTCCCCGCGGACCGGGTGGACCGGCCAGCCCTTTCACGTCCGTGCGGACCTGGGCCTTCGGCCGCGATTCCTCCCCCCGCCAGCGGCAGCTGGCCGAGGAGCTGTCGTTTCTCTCCCTCAACCCGATGCTGCAGCGCCAGATCACCCTTGCCAACCTGTCCACCCTGCCGGTGAATCGCTCGGTGTCGATCCCCTTCGCCGCTTCCGGCCGGCTGGCGGCGATGGGCCAGGCCCAGGAGCAGGTGTTGGCGAAGGGGAGGGTGTTCGCTCTTCCGTTTTCAGCCGATCGGGTGGCAGTCCTGCTTCCTCCGATGGAGGAGCTGATTGATCAGGTGATGACGGGCGTGCTCAGTCCCGCCCAGGGGGCCCGGGCGCTGCCGG
>JBIKUY010000210.1:0-4435 GCA_044347355.1 Prochlorococcaceae cyanobacterium
GGCGGCCGGGGGGGTGAAGGGGCAGGGGGGCAGGTTGGTCCGGCCAGGGCCTCACGCTGGCCTCACCGGCGCTGGTGCCTCGCAGAACAGGCGTCCCGTCGGCAGCGAACACCACCTCAGAGCGGCGTTCCTCCCCCGGCTCTCCGAGAACCAACTCGAGCGCCTGTTGCTGGTCGGTTCGGCAGGCCAGCAACAGCTCCAGGGGGCTCGTGGTGGGCCAGCCCTGTCCGGGCATGAACAGGGGATGCCAGACGTGTCTCTTGCTGCGCTGGTCCCAGCAGCGCAGCGACACGCCACGGCTGAGCACGTCCTGAACCCGCACGCCCGGGGTGAGGGCCAGGGCGCCCAGAGCGACCGCCTCCACCGGTCTGTGGTGCTGGATCGCGATCGTGCCGAGGCGTTGCTCAATCCACTGGCGTATCGCTAGCAGACGGCTGCTGCCCCCCACCGGCAGTACGGCGGTAATCGCCTCTAGGGGGATGGAGGCACGGCGGCCGGCGGCCAGCACATCCTCCAGCAGCACATCGAGCTGCTGAATCAGGCTGTGCTGTTGCAGCAGCTGGTTCAGGTGGTTGCGGTGCAGTCGCAGTTCGCGGGGGGATCCGTCTTCCCCGTTCACCACCACCAGGGCCTCCTCCTGTTCGCTTAAGGCGCATTTCAGCCGCTCGCAGGCATCCAGCAGGGTGCCGCTGGGGCGCTCATCCGGACAGAGATGGCTGGCAATCCAGCGGTCGATGTCGCGACCGCCTAGGGCTACGCCTGCCTTGCCAATCACCCGTGCCAGGCGCTGCTGTTGACGGCTCTGGTTCAGGTCGCGGCCGGCCAGGCGCAGCAGTTGGGCAATCGGGTTCGCTCGGCCTTCGCCGCCTTCCAGCCGCACCAGGCAGAGATCGATCGTGCTGCCGCCCAAATCCACCACCAGCACGGTGCTGCCCGGCGCCAGCCCCGATCCGATGGCCGCGGCAGTGGGTTCGTCCACCAGGGCCAGCTCCGGCACCGCCAGCTCCCGACAGGCTTCCACCAGCCAGGTGCGATAGCCCTGGTAGGCCTCGATCGGTGCGGTGAGCACCAGCCGCTCCGGTGCCAAACCGGGAGGGAGGGCGTGCCAGATCCAGCGCAGCAGTAGCGATCCCGCCTGCTCTGCGCTGAGCGGTAGGCCAGCCGTGAGAGAGGTTTCGCCGGCACCGATCCTGCGTTTGAAATCTCTGTGCAGTTCAGGTCCATCGCTATGGCCCAGGCCTGCCTCCAGCACCTGACGGCCGATCAGGGGCTTGCTCTGCTTCGGATCCCTCAGCCAAAGCACGGAGGGCACCACAGGGGGATCGTTGAGGCTGTACGGCGGCAGGTTGAGGAGTGTGGGCTCTTCGCCGGGGGCTTGATAGGCCACCACTGTGGTGCTGCTGCCCAGATCGATGGCCACCGTGCCCGCGCTGGCCTGACTGCTGCTCTGCATCGCTCACCGGATCCCGCCACATCCGGCTAGGACGCCGTTTTTCTAGCTGCGCTGCCGGGCCGCTGACTTAGGCTTGGTTTTGAGCTTGAGATGAATCCAGTGATGCAGGGTGGAATCGATTTGAATTCCAAGGATCTGGCCCAGCGCGCCGAGAGCCTGATCCGTCACTCCAGCAATCGCTATCTCACCACGGTGCGGATCGCTTTCCGTGCCAAGCAGCGCCGTTTCGATGATTTCGACGGCCTTCTGGAAGACTCGATGATCAAGCCGGTGCAACGGGCGATCATCGAGCTGAGCGATGAACAGGATCAACCAGCCCTGCTGCCGGGCTGAGCTTGCAGGTTCAGCAGGGTACGGGCTGGCGCTTTGGGCTTGATCCAGCCCGGCACCCCTATGCCGTTCTGATCGGTGGTGAAGACTGGGCTGCGGAGTTGTGGCCTCAAGAGGCCGCAGCCCTGTTGCGTGCTGCTCAGCGCCTGCATGATCAGTGGCTCACCATCCGTCCCCAGTTGATGCCGGACGAAGCGGTCACCCTGGAAACCGAGTGTGGATCCCTATGGGCGGAACTGGAGGGTACGTCGGATGCAGTGGCGTTGCGTTTTGTGCTCCAGCCCATGGCCCAGGAGCGGGGCCTGGAGGGCCGTTGGTCGGCCGACGCCACCCAAGCGCTGCTGGCGGTGCTGGCCCAGGCGGATCTGCCGGAGCATCAGAGCTGACCAGGATGAGATTGGCCGACCCTTCAGCAAGCGATTAGTAATCCTGATCTTTTGCCGGCTTTTGGGCAGGCCCCAGCGAGGCGAGGGGTTTTCCACCGGTTTTCCCCATGCGCGATGCAGGGGATGCCGCCAGTGCCGTTGTGCTGGGGAGAACGCTGCGGGGCAGCCCCTTCTCTTGACAGGGATCATTGGCGTGATCAAGGAGCGGTTCGGTGATCTGCGGCAAACGCCGAACCCCTGCTGAGGCCTGCCTTCTCAGGAGATGAGACGGTTCAGTTGGCGGATCTTCTGCCCATTTGACGCGCGCTGTCCGATATGGGGAACTGGGGCCGACATCGATGACGCCCCGATGGAGACACCTGCCCCTCGTTGCCAGGAGCCCTCATTGGAACCGGGCCCCTTGATGGTGAGCTTGCACACCGACGTGCCCGAAGCTCTGCTCATCGCGATGCGCGGCTTTATCGAACGCCATCCCAACTGGGATCAGTACCGGCTGATTCAGGCCGCCCTGGCCGGCTTTCTCGTGCAGCAGGGGATGCAGAGCCGGGAGCTGACCCGTTGTTATCTGGCCAATCTGTTTCCCGCTCAGGCAGGATTCCGTGGCGATTGACCTGGTTGGGGGTGCCTGCTGGGGTTGAGAACGGGCACCGTGAAAACCTGGCGGAAGGCGGCCACCAGGGTGCAGGCGGCCAGCGGAAGGGCCCCTGCCAGTCCCACCACCAGCAGCAGAAAGCCTCCCAGCACCAACAGACCCAGCAGGAAGGTGAGCCCCAGGGCTTGGATCCAGTGGGGATCAATTGCCGCCCGACTGCTGCGGAATGCCTGCAGCGGATTCATCGGCACCAGCACGCTGATCGGCAGGCTGAACAGTTGATCGGTGACCAGATACACCACTGCGGCCAGCCCGGCCAGCAATGGGAACCCCACCAGCAACGGTTGCAGCAGGGCCAGCATCCAGGCACTGGCCTGGGCTAGCCGCAGCACCAGGGCTAGCACCAGCAGCACCAGCCCCAGGGTGCCCCCCGCCCGCAGGAGGTCGGTTGGCTTGGTGGCTAGCAGCGCGATCAACTGGGGGCGTTCGCCCCGCAGGGCGCTGTCGGCGCCGCGCAATAGCCCCACCAACAGCCAGAGATTGCTTACCAGGTAGCCCAGCCAAGCAAGCAGTTGCAGCACCAGGGCGAGAGGGTCGGGCTGGCCGAAGGGATTGAGCAAGAGTTCGGCACTCCAGCGGATCGCCAGCTGGCAGAGCAGGTTGAGGCCTCCCAGCAGCAAGCTGAACAGCGATAGGGGCAGCGCGGCGCTGCGGAAAGCCGCCCAGCCCTCCTCCAGGGCGCGGCGGATGGCGATCGGGGGACGGCTCTGACCGCTGTCTGGGTTGCCGCTTCCCGTGCGCCGCCGCATCATCCCGCCAGCATCTCCAGCAACCGCTGGGCCACGGCTTCCTCCACCGGCACGATCGACAAACGGTTGCCGGGCCGCACCACCAGCAGTTCATCTGGGGAGAAGCTGTTTCTCAGCGCCTCCAGGGTTAGCAGCTGTGGAAACTCCTGCAGGTAACGCAGCCTCACGCAGTCCCAGCGGGGACGCTCAGGGGTGGCTTTGGGGTCGTGGTACTTCGACTGGGGATCGAACTGTGTGGGATCCACAAGGTGGGTTTCAATCACCTCCATCAGGCCCACAACTCCGGGGGGTTGGGTGTTGGAGTGGTAGAAAAATGCCTGGTCGCCAACCGCCATCTGCCGCATGAAATTGCGGGCCTGATAGTTGCGGATGCCATCCCAGAGCGTGGTTTCCTCACGGCGGAGATGGTCAATCCCATACACCTCCGGCTCACTTTTCATCAGCCAGAAGGCCATTGCCTACTAACTCCCCAGTAAACGCAATGCTACGCCTGGGATTGTGATGGGTCTGTGCTGATGGTTTGGGCAGGCCTAGAGCGCCATCACCAGGCTGCGGAAATGATCACCGCGGGCCTCGAAGTCGCTGTACTGGTCAAAGCTGGCACAGGCTGGGGAGAGCAGCACTCCACGGCAGCCGAGCTGAGGGGCCAGCTGAGCCGCCAGCGGCACGGCGTCGTTCAGCCCGGCACAACTCTCCACCCTTCCCTCGTAGTCCTGCCCTGCCAGCAGCTCGGCGAAGGCGTCACGGGCTTCGCCGTAGAGCACCACGGCCGGAGCCTGACGGCGCAGTGCCGCGATCCAGGCTCCCGCCTCCCCCCGTTTGGCCTGGCCGCCGGCGAGCACCACCAGCGGGCCCTCCAGGGCCT
>JBIKUY010000106.1:0-6391 GCA_044347355.1 Prochlorococcaceae cyanobacterium
GCCACCCGGGCGCCATCGGCCATGCCGCTGTGGAACTCCACCACCCCCGCCCCGAAGCGCTCCCGGCAGCGGTCGAGCAACTGGGGAATCAGGCCAATCTCCGGAGCCAGCAGCAGGGCACTGCGGCCGGCCTCCAGGCAGCGGGCGGCCGCCTGGAGGTACACCTCGGTCTTGCCCGCGCCGGTCACCCCCCAGAGCAGCAGGGCGCTGCCTGCCGCTGCAGCCTCAATGCCGGTCAGCGCCTGCCGTTGGGCGTCCGTGAGCGTGCGCTCCTGGGCACCTTCGGCGCCAAGCGCCGGCGACACGCCCACCACCGTGCTGGGGCGGGCCAGTTCCCGGACCACCAACTGCCGCCGTTCCAGGCTGGCCAAGGTGGAGCGGCTGAAGCCGGCGGCGCCGCACAACACCCGCAAGGGCACCGGTGCCGGCGACGCCTGCAGGTGCAGCAACAGGGCCCGCTGGCCCTCGCTGAGCCGGGGGGGCAGGTCGCCGCTGACGGCCCGAACCAGCCAATGGGGGCGTTCCGCGGCGGGCGCTGACTGGCGCCTCTGGCCCAGCCAACCGGCTGGCAACGCGCTCTTGAGGGTACGAAAAACGCTGGTGTGGCACTGCCGGGCCACCGCCGTGATCAACTGCTGCCACTCGGCATCCACGGCGGCGGGCTGAAGCCGCAGCTCCACGGGCTGGAGGGGCCGCTGCCCCAGTTCTGCGGGAGGGGCATGGAGCAGTTCCACCACCAGCCCGCCATGGCGGCGGCCCTGGAGCCTCACCTGCACCAGGTCGCCGATGGCCAGAGGCAACTCCTGGGGATTGGCATAGGTGAACACCTGGCCTTCCCGGCCCGCCTCAAGCCAGATCTGAACCCAGGCCGTAGCGGTCACACTTGCAAAGGCCACCCAGGCTTCATAGGATGTGGGAGTTGGGCTGCATTCGTGCAGCCGTCGGAACCAGACAGAGTTCCGTCCAGCGGGAAGACCTGAAGAGAGAGCCATGGGCACCCCGTTTCGGGACTCCCCCACCAGTCGCCCTCCGGTCTGCGAGCACCCCTGTCAACCCTGTCCTGGCCCCGGCCACCCATCCCAGCTGCCTCCACCATTCTTCGATCCGGCCCTGCATTGTCCGATCCGGTCCTGACCCTCACCTGGCCAGTGCCGGATCATTACCCCTCCTGCTTCAGGTTCCCCGCCTGCAGTCAGTTCTTGGGCCGGACCGCAGGCCACAGGTCTTCGACCATCTCCCGGCCCGGTGAGATGGTCAGGTGCCATGGCCACACCCGGGGATCAGTCCAGCCCATGACCCTGTCCCAATCGCAATCCGAATACCCCGTTCGGTCATCGACTGGGTAGCCGGCCAACCGGCCTCCGTCATCGGCAATCGACCACCGCTTAGCTACCCCAGGGTCCCCCCCCCCCCCAGCACCCCGATGCTGGGCGTCTAGCGCCCTTGGTGCCATCCCTCAGGTCCCAAACCCTGCTGCAACACCTCTGCTCCCATGTGAGGTGCGTCCCTTTGCTCCCCTCCGCGTTCTCTGCCCGCCCCTCGATGAGCCCTGCCGCCGCCAAAGCCACACCTGTCGTTGAAATCCTGATGGTGGCCACGGCGACCGGCGAGGAGATCAAGGTCGCTCCCCCAGCCAAGGCCACTGCCACCAAAACGACCACCAAGACCACAAAGGCCAAGAGCGTTGCCAGCAAGGCAAGCGGCGCGAAGGCCCCTGCCAAGACCAAGGCTCCCGCCAAAACCAGCAGCGCCAAGGCAACCAAAGCCAAAGCAAGCGCCGAGCCGCCCGTCGGACAGGATCTCGACCAGGTGGCCGACCAGCTTCTGGCTGCAGCGTCCGGAGTTGCCGAGACCGACCTCGCAGCAACGACCAAGGACGACGACAAGGCCGCCAAGGCTCTGGCCAGCATCAAGGTGGGGCCCAAAGGGGTTTACACCGAAGACTCGATTCGGGTGTATCTCCAGGAGATCGGTCGGATCCGGCTGCTGCGCCCGGATGAAGAGATCGAGCTTGCCCGAAAGATCGCCGACCTGCTGCAACTCGAGGAGCTGGCCAGCCAGTTTGAATCCGACAACGGTCACCACCCGGACACCAAGGAGTGGGCCGCGTTGGTGGACATGCCGGTGATCAAGTTCCGCCGCCGGCTGATGCTCGGCCGCCGGGCCAAGGAAAAGATGGTGCAGTCCAACCTGCGCCTGGTGGTGTCGATCGCCAAGAAGTACATGAATCGGGGCCTGAGTTTCCAGGACCTGATTCAGGAGGGGTCCCTCGGCCTGATCCGCGCCGCCGAGAAGTTCGACCACGAGAAGGGCTACAAGTTCTCCACCTACGCCACCTGGTGGATCCGCCAGGCGATCACCCGCGCCATCGCCGACCAGTCGCGCACCATCCGCCTGCCGGTGCACCTCTACGAGACGATCTCGCGGATCAAGAAAACCACCAAGACGCTCTCCCAGGAGTTCGGCCGCAAGCCCACCGAGGAGGAGATCGCCGAATCGATGGAGATGACCATCGAGAAACTGCGCTTCATCGCCAAGAGCGCCCAGCTGCCGATCTCCCTGGAAACCCCGATCGGCAAGGAGGAGGATTCCCGCCTCGGCGACTTCATCGAGGCCGACATTGAGAACCCAGAGCAGGACGTGGCCAAGAACCTGCTGCGCGAAGACCTCGAGGGCGTGCTGGCCACCCTCAGCCCCCGGGAGCGGGACGTGCTGCGCCTGCGCTACGGCCTCGACGACGGCCGCATGAAGACCCTCGAAGAGATCGGCCAGATCTTCGATGTGACCCGTGAGCGCATCCGCCAGATCGAGGCCAAGGCCCTGCGCAAGCTGCGTCACCCCAACCGCAACGGGGTGCTCAAGGAGTACATCAAGTGAGCCAGGGCCTGGCGGCCCTGCGGGGCCTGCGCAGCGCCCCGGCCCTCGATGGCGCTGGCCGTGCTGCGCTGCGGGCTGAACTGGGCCCCCTTCTAGAGCGCTGCGACTGGTTCACGGTGGGGGTAATGGCCCCCTCAGCTAATGCAGCGGTTGCCTGCCTGCGCGGGCTTGAGCTGGCCCAGGGCTGGCCAGCCCTGGAGCTCGATCCGGCCTGTGAAGCCCTGGACGCCATCGAGGGCCCGGTATTCCTCAAGGGCAACCAGACCACACGGCGCTTTCTGGTACGCCGGGAAACGGGCCTGGGAGAAGGCCTGCTGATCACTGGCCACAGCCCGGCCGATCCCGAGGTGGAGGACACCTGGGGACCACTGCCCCTCGATTTCTTCGGCCCTTAGTCTGGGCGGCTGTTATCTGGCACCGATGGCCAACCCCCTGCGCATCGCCTCCCGCCGCAGCCAGCTGGCCATGGTGCAGACCCACTGGGTGCGTGATGAGCTGGCTAAAGCCCACCCCGGCCTGGAGATCACCATCGAGGCGATGGCCACCCAGGGCGACAAGATCCTGGATGTGGCCCTGGCCAAGATCGGCGACAAAGGCCTGTTCACCAAGGAACTGGAGGCCCAGATGCTGGTGGACCGTGCCGATATCGCCGTGCACAGCCTCAAGGATCTGCCCACCAACCTGCCCGAGGGGCTGATGCTGGGCTGCATCACCGAGCGGGAAGATCCCGCCGACGCCCTTGTGGTGCAGGCGAAACACCAGGACAGGACCCTCGCCACCCTGCCGGAGGGCTCGGTGGTGGGCACCAGCTCCCTCCGCCGCCTGGCCCAACTGCGCCACCACTTTCCCCACCTGGTGTTCAAGGATGTGCGGGGCAACGTGATCACCCGCCTGGAGAAGCTGGATGCCGGCGAGTACGACTGCCTGATCCTGGCGGCCGCCGGCCTGGGCCGCCTTGGCCTGGGTGATCGCATCCATGAGCTGATCGATCCCTCGATCTCCCTGCACGCCGTGGGGCAGGGTGCCCTGGGCATCGAGTGCCGCGACGGCGATACCGCTGTGCTGGAACAGATCAACGTGCTGGAGCACACCCCCACCGCCCGCCGCTGCCTGGCGGAGCGTTCCTTCCTGCGGGAGCTGGAGGGGGGCTGCCAGGTGCCGATCGGCGTGAACACCCGCTTCGAGGGCGACGGCGAGGACGCTGAGCTGGTGCTCACCGGCATGGTGGCCAGCCTCGATGGGCTGCGCCTGATCCGCGACGAAGCACGGGGTCCCCAGGGCGATCCGGAGGCCATCGGCATCACCCTGGCCCACACGCTGCGGCAGCAGGGGGCAGGGGAGATCCTGGAGGAGATCTTTGCCACCGTCCGACCCGAGGCCTGAAGTCGGCGCGACCCCCTTCCAGTGGGGGTTGCTGGGCTGGGCAGCCCTGGTGGGCATCAGCACCGGGCTGGCCGTGGTGGCCTTTCACGAGCTGGTGGGCCTGATCAACAGCGGCCTGTTTGGCCCGGGTGTGGAGGCCTTGCTGTCGATCGGCGGCAACGGCCCACTCCCGGCCGACCAGCTGGCGGTGGCACCGCCAGCACCGCCGCCCCCCGTGGACGAGAGCACCCCGCTCAGCGCCTTGTTACGGATCGGTCTGGGCGGCCTGGGGTATCTCCCGCCCCCACCGGTGGTGGCGGAACCGCCACCGATGCCCTCCCCCGCCCTCCCCGACTGGCTGCAGCTCTGGCCAGTGATCGTGGTGCCAACCCTCGGCGGTCTGGCGGTGGGCGTGCTGCGCCGCTATGGACCTGAACTGGGGCCGGGGCTGCCCAGCCTGATGGCCATGGCCGATGGATCGGCCCCTGCCGCTCCCCGCTTGCCCTGGCTGCGACTGATCAGCGCCTCCCTCAGTCTGGGTAGCGGCGCCTCGCTTGGTCCTGAGGGTCCCAGCGTGGAGAGCGGCGGCAACCTTGGACTCTGGCTGGCCCAGCGGGGCCGCCTGCCGCCCCAAAGCCAAAAGGCCCTCGTTGCGGCAGGGGTGGCCGCTGGCTTGGCGGCGGGCTTCAAGGCTCCGATCGCTGGGGTGTTCTTTGCCTTTGAAGGCAGCTACAGCGCCATCCAGGGCCGGCCCAGCCTGCGGGCGGTGTTGGTGGCCTCCGTGGCTTCCACCCTTGTCACCCAGCTGTTGCTCGGCGACGAACCAATCCTGCGGTTGCCGGCTTACGCCGTGCGCTCGCCCCTGGAACTACCCCTTTACCTGGGCCTGGGCATGCTGGCCAGCGGCATGTCGTGGCTGTTGCTGCAAACCATGGCCCTGGGCCGGAGCGCCAGGCTGCAGGGCTGGCTTAGGGCGCTGCCTCCAGGGCTAGCCACGGCCGCAGGGGGGCTCTCCGTGGGTCTGCTGGCGCTGGCTTTCCCCCAGGTGCTGGGCGTGGGCTACGACACGATCGAAGCATTGCTGGGGCTGGAGGGGGGAATCCCCGTGCTGGCCCTGCTGCTGTTGCTCGGCGCCAAATTACTGGCCACCGGCATCAGCAATGCCTCTGGGTTTGTGGGGGGGGGCTTCGCGCCGGCCCTGGTGCTAGGGGCGGTGCTGGGCAACTGCTATGGCCAGCTCCTGGGGGCAGGCGGGCTGCACCTGCCTGTGGCTGAACCGCCCGCCTACGCCATGGTGGGCATGGCCGCGGTGCTGGCCGGTAGCGCCCGGGCGCCCCTCACCGCCCTGCTGCTGTTGTTTGAGCTCACCCGCGATATCCGCATCGTGCTGCCGCTGATGGCCGCGGCAGGCCTGAGTGCGGCGCTGGTGGAACGCTGGCAGGGGATCAGTGATCCCGGCCTGCTGGGACCAGACCCGCGGGAAGAGCGCCGCCGCCGCCAGCTGGCAGCAGTGTCCGTGGTGGAGGCACTGGAACCGGAAGCGCCGATGGTCCTGCCCAGGGAATTGCCGGCAATCGCGGCGCTGGAGCAGCTGGTGGCGGCCCAGGGGCATTGCCTGCTGGTGCGGGAGGGCGACCAGGTGCTGGGCCTGGTCACCCTGCCGGACCTGCAGCGGGCCCTGACAGCCGCCAGTACCAACAACGACACCAGCTCCAACCCAAACAGCCCAATCTCGGCCCCCCTGGCTCTGGGAGATTGCCAGCGCTCCGAGCTGGTGTGGCTCACACTGCGGGCCTCTCTGGCCCAGCTGGAAGACCAGCTCCGTCCCAGCGGCCTTCGCCAGCTGCCGGTGTTCGCGTTAGAGGAAGGAATCGGGTCAGCCCTACCGGTGGGGCGGCCTCGCCGAGGGTTACCCCTGGAGAGCCTCCGTGGTGTTGCCAGCAGAGACGGCCTTGCACGGGCCCTGGCATCCCAGCTGATTCCAGGCCTTGCGATCAGCAGGCCTGACCCGGCTGAATGGCGGTGAAGTGACTGGGGTGCAGGGAGCTGGCCATCGGATCGGCCTGCTTGAGACGCTGCACAATCCGTTCGAGATCCAGCGCGGACAGCTCGCCATTGCCGCACCACTTCAAGACGGTGCTTGGAACCGCCG
>JBIKUY010000107.1:0-6373 GCA_044347355.1 Prochlorococcaceae cyanobacterium
GTCGGGTCCGATGCTGCGCGCCTCCGGCGTGCCGTGGGACCTGCGCAAGGTGGACCACTACGAGTGCTACGACGACTTCGACTGGGCCGTGGCCTGGGAAAAGGAAGGTGACTGCTTCGCCCGCTACCGGGTGCGGGTGCAGGAGATGCGCGAGTCGCTCAAGATCCTGCGCCAGGCTTGTCAGATGATCCCGGGCGGCCCCACCGAAAACCTGGAGGCCCGCCGCATGGCCGAGGGCAAGGGCAGTGAATTCTCCGGCTTCGATTACCAGTACGTGGCCAAAAAGGTTGCCCCCACCTTCAAGATCCCCGAAGGTGAGCTCTACACCCGCCTTGAGTCAGGAAAGGGGGAGATCGGCGTGTTCATCCAGGGCAACAACGACGTGACCCCCTGGCGCTTCAAGATCCGCGCCGCCGATCAGAACAACCTGCAGATCCTGCCCCACATCCTCAAGGGCCACAAGGTGGCCGACATCATGGCGATCCTGGGCTCGATCGACGTGATCATGGGCTCGGTGGATCGTTGAACAGCCTGGACCGCTGAACAGACCGAACCACTGAACCGCTTCCTCTACCGGCTCCAGCAGGCCGGGTTCCTGCTCCCATCCGCGCTCACCGGCTACCTCTGGCTCAAGGCCAGCCAACAGCACCTGCCGGGCTGGTCATGTCCCCTGCGGGCCCTCAGCGGCATCCCCTGCCCCACCTGCTTTCTCACCCGCGCCACCGAACTCGCCCTGCGGGGGGATCTGCAGGGTTCGCTCCAGCAACACGCTTTTGGCCCCCTACTGGCCAGCGGCCTGGTGGGCTGGTCGCTGCTGGCGCTGCGGCAGCAGCGGCTCTGGCCCCGGCTCAGGTTGGGCCCAGCCACCAACCGGGTTGGGCCAGGCACACTGGCCCTTCTGGGGGGCGCCCTGCTGGCCTACTGGCTCCTGCGCCTCTCGCTGCAGACCTTCCCCAGCGGCTGACCACCATGGACCCCACCAGCTGGCTGCTGCTCTGCCGCACCGTGCGCTTCGGCGACACGGATGCTGCGGGCGTGCTGCATTTCCCGCGCCTGCTCGACTGGTGCCACCAGACCTACGAAGAGAGCCTGGAGCGCTTCGGGCTCGCCGCCAGCGAGATTTTTCCCACCCCCGACCACACCCCGGCGGTGGCCCTGCCAGTGGTGCACTGCCAGGCCGACTTCCTGGCGCCGCTGGTGGTGGGGGATCCGCTGGCGATCCGCCTGGAGCCCCGCCGTCTGGATCCCGGCAGCTTTGAACTGCATTACAGCTTCCACAAGCGGCAACAGCCGGCGGCCCGAGCCATAACGCGCCACCTGGCGATCAGCAGCGCCAACCGCAAACGCTGCCCCCTGCCAGCGCCGATTAACCGCTGGCTGGAGGCCTCCGCCCTCGGCCAGGGCATCCAGCCGCTCTAGGGGCTGCGAACCACAAACAACAGGGCCGCCAGCTGCAGCGGCAGCAGCGCCGCCATCAGGGCCAGAGGGTGGAACCCCTCATGGGGAATGGCGGCCGCCGCCCCCCAGCTCAGGGCCGCGGCGCCAGCGAGCAACAGCAGCACGGGCCGCCGGCTCTCAGAACCAGTCCTTTTCGGCATCGAGGTACTCCGCCTGGAACTCAGCCGTGGTTTTGGTGAGGTAGATGATTCCCTCGATCAGGCCGATCACCCCCATCACGAAACTGGCCAGGCCACAGGTCACCACCCCGCCTGCCAGCGACACCACCAGCATCACAATGGCCGGCTTGGTGTAGCCAAGGATGAACTTGTGCACCCCGAAGGCGCCGAGGAACACCCCGGTGAGGCCAGCGGCCAGCTTCTTGTTGCTGATCTCAGTCTCGGAAAGGGTGGCCATCGCCGCCAGCGCCGCTGCAGTGCTGTTGCGCTTCTAGCCCATCCAGCCAGGCCCGCCAACGGCCCCGCTCCCACTTGCCCAGCGGCGAGGGGGCCAGCTGAGGGCAGAGATGCCAGCGGCGGGGCCGCTCAGCCGGTGCCCAGCCGGAGCAGATCCCAGCCAGGCTGGTCAACAGCCGCTGCCCCTCGCCACCGTCCTCAACGGTTGGGCACACCAGCGCCTCCAGGCGTTGGCCCCATTCCGGATCGTCGCGGGCCAGCAGCAGCACCCAGCGCAGCGGCAGGGCCTGGCGGCGGGCCAGCAGCAGCAGCCGCTGCTCCAGCTGCTCGGGGAACACGGTCTCGCCGCCGCTGTGCAGGGCCCCGTCCAGGCGGCCCAGCACCCGCAGGCCGGACGGCTCCAGGCAGCCGCCATCGCCACTGCGCCACCAGCCATCGGCACTGCGCGGCAACGGCTGCAGCGTGCCAGCGGCCAACCAGCCGGGGCTGAGGCGCCCGCAAGCGAGCTCCACCGCTCCGCTCCCGGGCGCGATGCGCAGGCGCACATCCCCCAGGGCCGGGCCACAACCGCCATCGCCTGCCAGAAAGCGCTCAGGCGGCAAGGCGCACACCATCGCCGCGGTCTCTGTGGCGCCGTAGCAGGGGGCCAGGCGCAGGCCGGCCAGGCGCGCCCGCTCCGCCAGCTCGGCGCCGAGGGGGGCGCCGCCCACCCAGATCACAGCCAGACGCTGCAGCCAGGCCAGGCCATCGGGCTGGGCCAGCAGGCGATGGAGCTGGGTGGGCACCAGGGCCAGCAGCAGGGGCCGCTGCGGCGGCAGGGGCAGCGCTGCCAGCCGCGCCGGCTCCCGCATCACGCTGGGGTCGAGGCGCAGGTGCAGGGCGCCCCACTGGCGGCAGCGCACCAGCGGCAGCAGGCCGCTCACGTGGTGCAGGGGCAGCCCATTGAGGTGCACGCAGGCCCCGGGTTCCAGGCCGCAGGTCTGCAGCCAGGCGCCGGTTGCGGCAGCCGAGGCCTCCAGGTGGGCGAGGGGCTGGAGGCACCAGCGGCGGCCGCTGCCCTCGGCCCCGGAGCTGCCGCCGCTGCCGAGCACCACCCCCGGTCCCCAACGCGATTCCAGCCAGCCCAGGCCACCGGGCCCGATCGCCTGGCGAAGAGCCTGCCGGTCGTGGGGTGCCGGGCCGGCCAGGGGCAGGATGCGACCCCCAAGCCAGGCCCGCTGGATCTGCTCTGGGGTCATGGCGCCACTTCCGCCGCCCGCCACACCAGCTCGGGGTCCGGGGCACCCAGCTCCGCCGGCGCGCTCCACCCAGGCGCCAGGCCAGGCGCGGCGGGGGTGGGGCCCTCAGCCTGGAGGGCAGCCAGATGGTGGAGCCAACGGGCGCCGATGCCCGTCTCGAAACCGGTGCTGAGCATCAGCCGCGGCCGGCCCTGCTCCAGTTCGGCCAGCAGCGTCCGGGGATCGCCCTCCTGGCTGGGGCGGCGCACCTGCCAACCGCTCCAGCGCTGGCGCAGCTGCGGCCGGGCCTGCAGCGATTCGTCCAGGGCGATCGGCACGCTGGGGAAGCGGGCGGCCAGATCGTCCAGGCCCTGGGGGTCGGACGGATCGAGGGGCTGCTCCAACCAGTCGAGGCGGGGCTCGCGAGCCAGGCGCTGGGCCCAGGCCGCGGCCGTGGTCCGGTCCCAGCCGCCATTGGCGTCCAGGCGCAGGCGGGCCGTGGCGGGCAAGCGCTCCAGCAGCCGCTCGAGCAGCTGCCGCTCCTCGCCGTCGGGAAACACGGCCACCTTCCACTTGAAACAGGTGCCACCGCCGCCGCCAGGTGGGTGGGGGCCCGCCAGCGCGGCCTCCAGGGCCGGGATGGCCGCCGGGCCGGCCGGCAGCAGCAGCGCCGAGGCCGGGGCGGGGCGCCAGCGCCCGCAGGGCAGGCCAGCACACTCGGCCAGGGCGGCGCCCAGGGCAAAGGCCAGGGCCGCCGGCAGGGCACCTTCGGCCAGCGCCGCCTCCAGATCGTCCCGGTCTTGGCTGTCGCCAAGCTGCTGGATCGCCGCCTCGATCGGCGCCAGATCCCCGTCCAGGGGTGCCGCCTCCCCCCAGCCCAGCCCGCCGTGGGGGGCTTCCAGGCGCAGCAACCAGCCCCGCTTGCAACGCAGCCGGCCACGGGCCGTGTGCAGGGGCTGGGGCAGAGCAAGCTCGAAGGGCCGCCAGTGCAGGCGCAGCGGAGAGGCAGCGGCGGCGGCCTTCAACTCCACCAGCGCCCCAGTGCCAACCCCAGCGCCAGACCCAGGCCATTCAGCGCCTGAAAACGCAACGCCAGAAATTTGCTGCCACTGATCAGCTCCGCCCGGTCGTGGTGATCCCGCAACAACGCGATCAGCTGGCGGGCCGGCGGCAGGCCCACAACACCCAGCAGGGCGGTGAGCGGCCATCTCTGACCGTCCGGAGCCAACAGCAACGGCCCCCACTGCAGCGCCAGGGCAGCGGCCACAAACCAGGGCACCAGGCCTGCGGCCCGGCCGCTGCCCAGCTGCACCACAGGCGAGCGCTTGCCATGGGCCGCGTCCTCCTCCACCTGGTGGAAGTGGGAGCAGAACAGCACCAGGGTGGTGGCCAGGGCCGGACCGCTGCCCAGCAGCAGCGCCTCGGTCCAGGGCACGCCGGCCGTGGCAGGCGGGGCCAGGGCGAGAAGCCCGGCGGCGGTGGCCAGAGGTCCGAAGGCCAGCCAGCAGAGCGGCTCCCCCAGCCCCCGGTAGCCGAGGCGAAACGGCGGCCCCTGGTAGAGGTAGCCCAGACCGCAGCAGGCCAGCACCAGGCCCAGCACAGCGCCACTGCTGCGCCAGGCCACCAGGGCCATCAGCGCCAGCCCCGCCAGCAGGCAGCCATGGGCCAGCCAGGCCACCCGCCCGGGGCTCCCGGTGAGGTTCACCACGGAATGGGGCTTGCCGGTGCTGTCCACGCCGGTTTCGGCATCGAACACGTCGTTGGCCAGGTTTTCCCAGGCCAGCAACAGCACCGCCGCCAGCAGGAACAACAGCAGCTGCCCGGGCCGCACTGGCAGGCCCTGGCCGAAGCGCCAACCGGCGGCCAGCAGCACCGGCATCACCGCCACCGCGTACATCGGCCACTTGATCGCCGCCCGCCAGAGCTGGCGACGGGCGTAACGGCTTGCGACGACCTCGGGCTGAAGCGGGGGCAGCAAGGGCGGCAGGCGGGGCAGGACCCATACATTTGAGCAGCTCAATCGAGCCGCGCGTCGTGACATCCTCCGGGGCCGAACTGGTGCACACAGCGGGCGGCTTCGCGGAGCTGCTGGCCGAGGCTGACCGCTGCGCGCGGCAGCTCGACGAGGATGGCCTGCTCAGCCTGGCCATTCCCCTGCGGGCCTGCGATCCATTGCTGCTGCTGCCCCATCTGGAGGGTGCCGATGGCGGCGGCGACGGCTTCCGTTTCCTTTGGGATGGGGCCCCCGGGCTGTGCATCGCCGCCAGTGGCCGGGCCCACAGCCTGGAATTGAGCGGCCCGCGACGCTTTGAACTGGCGCAGCGCTTCGCCAGGTTGAGCCTCTCGCGCCTCGGCCATGCCCCGGCCCGCCCCACGCCACGCCTGGCCCGGCCGCGGGTGCTGCTGGCCTTTGGCTTTTTTGATGCCCCGCTGGAAGCCCACCCGCTGGCGGTGCCGGGGGTGCAGGCGGTGCTGCCCCGCTGGCAGCTGAGCCGTCACGGCCAGCACTGCTGGCTGCGGTTGCAGCGACCCCTGGGCGGCAGCATCAGCGCCCGCGGCCTGGCGGAGGAGCTGTGGGAGAAGGCCCGGGAGCTGGAGGCCCTAGCCAGCGCGCGCCCCACCTGGGCCACGCCCGGCGTGCAGGTGGTGCAGCGCTCCGCCTGGCAGGAGCGCTATCGCCTGGCCGCCAGCCTGGCCCTGGCGCTGGTGGAGGAGGCGAAGCTCCAGAAACTGGTGCTGGCGGTGCGGCAGCACCTGCAGCTGAGCAACGCTCCAGACCCTCTGGCCCTGCTCGCTCCGCTGCGGCGGCACCAAAGCGGCAGCTGCCGCTTCCTCTGGCAGCGCCAGCACGGGGCGGCCCTGCTGGGGGCCTCACCGGAGCGCCTGCTCACCGTGCGCCAGGGCCAGCTACGCAGCGACGCCCTTGCGGGCACTGCCCCCTGTGGCGATGGCGGGGCGCTACTGGCCTCGGCCAAGGACCGGCTGGAGCACGAGCTGGTGGTGGAGACGATCATGGCGGGGCTGGCCCGGGCCGGCCTGCAGCCGCGCCGGCCGCGCCGGCCCCAGCTGGCCCGCCACGGCCAACTGGTGCACCTGCACACCCCGATCACGGCGCCCCTTGGCCCGCAGCAGCCCCTGACCGTGGCCGCCGCCCTCCACCCAACCCCGGCCGTGGCCGGCCTGCCACGCCGGGAGGCGATGGGCTGGCTGCGCAGCCTGGAGCCGTTTGAGCGCGGCCACTACGCGGCCCCGATCGGCTGGATTGACAGCGCAGGCGATGCCGATCTGCGCGTGGCGATTCGC
>JBIKUY010000407.1:0-6367 GCA_044347355.1 Prochlorococcaceae cyanobacterium
GTGATGAATCCTTCCCTGGGGCAGCTTGACGTGATCGGACAGCAGGTAGCCCCCCAGCAGGTTCCCATTCAGCAGCATCGTGACCGGCGCCAGGATGCCACCGAAGTGAACCGTGCTCAGCGAATCTTCCTGGGATGTCAGGCTGGCCTCGATCTGGATGCCTGTCGACTGCATCAGCGGAGTGAGGGTCTGGCTGTTGCCCGTCAATTGCGAGTGCCTGACTTTTCCCAGCGGGAGAGGACCTTGCAACGCGACCAGGCTCGGAGGAGTGGCCGTCGCATTCGCGCTGGTGCTGGCCAGGCCGAGCACGACCGTTCCCGGGTTCCCCACCGCGGGCAGGGGGGTGGCGTAACAGGTCGTTCCATTGAGCAGGCCATAATTGGCCTGGCCCCACGCGTCGGTGAAGGTCAACGGACTGCCGGTCTGCAGGGGAACCGAATTGACCTGCAACAGCCAGGGACTCGTGGGTGTCCCTTCTCCCGTCACCCACCCCGCCACGCCGTCCAGGCTGTTGATCGCGGCGGCCACCTGGGCCGCGGTCGCGTTCCACGGAAGCGCGGGGGTGGTCAATGTCTGCCCCCCCACATCCACGCTGAGTGTGAAGCTCCCCGAGGTGGCGCTGGTCGCAACCACCTGGGTCGCCTGCGAGAGTGTCGCCCACGAACTGGCCCCGGCCTGCAACTGGGAGATGTTCGCGGTCAGATCCTTGATGCCACTTCCCAGGATGATCCAGGGATTCGACACCATGCCGGCCCCCTCCACTGCCCAGACACTCACCCCCGGCAGCGTGTTGAGCGCCGCGGCGATCGCGTCGGGAGTCGCGTTCCAGGCCAGGGCCGCGGTGGTGGAGGTCTGGCCCGGGCTCGAGACCACCGACAGGGTGAACGTCCCCGCCCCGGCTGTGTTCCACAATTCGCGGGCCGGGACCGAGCTGGTGCTGTTCTGCGAGCTGGCGGTCGTCGCCCCGGCCGCCGGTACCAGGTTCGTGTCATCGGTCGAAAACCCCGACACCCCGGTCCCGAACAGTTGCCAGGGAGTCCCGCTGGTGCCCGAGCCGGTCACCGCCACGCTCACTCCCGTCAGCGCGTTGAGGGCCGTCGCCAGCTCGCTGGCCGAGGCGTTCCAGGCCAGCGGGACAGTCGTCTGCGTCACGCCGCCGGGAGGGGTGACGGTGATGGTGAAGGTCCCCCCCGCGGCGTTGTTCGAGAGATTCAGCACCCCGGCGGTCGTGTTGTTGAATGGACTGGTGATTCCCAGGCTCAGCTTGCTGGAATTCAGCGTCAGGCCGGCCAGGCCCGTCGCCAGGATGGTCCACGGGTTCGAGGCAGATCCTGTCCCCGTCACCGCCAGCACGTCGACTCCCTCCAGGGCCGAGAGGGCGGACCTGACCTGCTGTGCCGAGGCGCTGGACGAAATCTCCTGGGTGGTCTGTGTCTGGCCCGAACTCGACGTCACCGAGATCGTGAACAGCCCGAGCGAGGCGTTGGTCCAGATCTCGGTCGCCGGGACCGAACCAAAGGTCAGCTGGCTGGTGACCGCCGCGGGCGGGGTGGCGCTCGTGTCGAACAACAGCGTGTCATCGGTGCTGAGTCCCGTCAGGCCAGTGCCGACAATGACCCACGGGTCGGCCGACGTTCCCGCGCCCGTGACCACCGCGGAGACTCCGCTCAGGGCATTCAGCGCCGTCTGCACCTGTGCCGCCGTGGCGTTCCAGGGGAGTGCCGCGCTGGTCGCCGTCTGGCCACCAAAAAGATCAATCGAGAAGGTGAAAGTCCCGTCCGTGGCACTGTTGGACAGGTTCAGCGCACCGACCGCAGTGGTGGCCGACCAGGCGGTGGCCGGCCCACTCGCCAGCTGGGAGTCGTCGCTGTCGATGCCCAGGAGACCGGTTCCCACAATCAGCCACGGGGCGGTCGCGACGCCGGTCCCCGTCACCGTCACACTGACCCCACTGAGGGCGTTGAGGGCCGCCTGCACCTGCGCGGCGGAGGCGTTGTAGTTGAGCGCGGTGGTGGTCTGCGTGGTGCCGCCATTCGCGGGAGTGACTGAGATGGTGAACGTGCCGGCCTGGGCCGAGTTCCACATCTGCAGCGCCACCACGACTTCGCTGACCGAGGAGCCCCCGCTCAGCGAGTCGTTCGGGGTCAGCGAAAAATAGCCTGTGCCGTTGATTTGCCAGGGGGCCGACGCCACCCCGGTGCCGGTCACCGACACGCTCAGCCCCGCCAGGGCATTCAGGGCGGAGGCCACCTCCGCGGCGGTCGCGTTGTAGGCAATCGCGGCGGTCGTCAGCACCGCCCCACCGGTCGCGGGAATGGCGGAAATCGTGAAGGTCCCGCCGCTGGCGGTGTTCCAGAGCTGCACCTCCCCCAATCCGATGCTGGTGAGCGTGGCCACCCCGCCCGCGAGGTTGGTCTCGTTCACGCTCACGCTGGTCCTGGTGCTCTCGGGCAGCTGGACCGCGACGTAATCATTCGTGGAATCGAAGCCCGCGACGGGGTACACGTTCCCCTGGCTGTCGGTGAACGACTGCTGCAGGTTGAATGAGACCAGCGTCGGACTCGACTGCGTCGTGCTGAGCGCCAGGACGTATTGGGGGAAATTCGATTGGAAGTACGGATTCGGCTGGTTGAACACGTAGTACGTCTGCCCATCGACCAGCCCCTCGATCGGCTTGTCGGCGACCGCCTGGTAGACCACGGCGGTCCCGTCCATCAACCCGGGATTCACCGAGTACACGAACCCCACCCCGGGTTGGATCGTCGTGATGCTCTGCCCGTACGTGGGGGTGATCACCCACGGATCCTGCGCGGTCCCCGACCCGGTCACCGTGGTGGCCACGCCCGAAACCGCCTGGATGGCGCTCTCGATCGCGTCGGTGGTCGCGTTGTAGGGGAGCGCCGCGGTGCTGAGGGTCTGCCCATTGGCGGTCAGTGACAGCACAAAAGTGCCACCCGTCGCCGAGTTGGACAGGCTCTGCGACACGGAGGTCACGACAGACGAGCCGCCGATGAGGGAATCGGTCACCCCGGCGATCAGCCCCTGGGTGGCACCGCTGGGGGGCGTGATGATCCAGGGGGAGTTGAGGGTGCCCGAGCCCGTGACAGTGACCGCGACGGGGGTTCCCAGCGCGGTTTGAATGGCCGACACGATGTCGTCTGCCGAGGCGTCCCAGTCGAGGCTCGCCGTGGTGACACTGCCGCCGGCCTGGTTCAGCGTCAGCACGAACGTGCCGGCGGTCGCCGTGTTGTACAACCCCTGCACCAGCGAGCTGGCGAGCGTCGACGAGCCTCCGGTGAGCGAATCGGCGACACTGGCGAGCAGCAGTTGGTTGCTCGCCACTGGCAGGTTCCCCGTCCCGGCGAGGACCGGGGGGTTCTGCAGCGTTGGATTGGCGGCCATCGCCTGGTCGTAAGTCTCGGCCAGCTGGATGACCCCGGGATTCGCCGGATTGACCACGGCATAATACGTCTGGCCGTCGACCAGCGCCGAGGCTTGCAACCCGAGGGCCTGGGTGTAGACCAGGGGGGTGCCATTGGTCAGCTGGCTGATGATGGCCGACTGATTGGGAGTGGGATACGAGACCTGCCCCTCTCCGGTCCCCTGCGTCGGGAAGTTGAGATTGAGCGAGCTGCTCCCCGGCTGGAAGGCATAGACCTGGTAGACCGTCCCCGTGGTCGTCGTGAGCAGGGGATTGGTCGTCAGTGGGATCGCGTTGCCGCTCGCGTCGAGCAGTTGGAGCGCGAAGGGATTGTCGGCGGTGACATCGGCATTCACCACGTTGACGGTGTAGGTCCCCGCCTGCAGCGGGCCGACGTAGTTGCCCTGGCTATCGCTATAGCCGATGAACTGCCCGGCCAGCGGGGTGTAGGTGACCGACTCTCCCGTGGTGAACAGGGGGGTGGTGCCATTGGCCCAGCTGCCGAAGTCGTAAAAGATCTCCCCCGTCCCGGTGCCCGACACGATCGAGATGGGGAGCGTGCCGTTGGGGCCGCTGAGGGTGGGGAAGCCCGCGCCAAAGGAGATGGCAGTGCCACTCAAGGCGTTGGCATACGACGAGGCCAATTGCAGCGACGTGGAGGATTGCGCGATCAGGTAATAGACCTGGCCTGAGACCAGGCCCGGAACATTGCTTCCGTCGGCTCCCGCCTGGTAGCGAATCGGCGTGCCGGTGGTGTAGCCTTTGACGTCCGAAAAGGTGAGACTGTCGGTGGTGAAATCAATCGCGAAATTCGGGTTGAAAGTCAGGGTGGACAGCACGGCCTGCGAACCGGCGGTGATGGTGCCGTTGACAATTGCCTGCACATTGGCGTCGACCTGCGAGTAGGAGGCGGAGGCTCCCACGAAGCCATCCTTGAAGGAGAACGCCTCGGCCTTGGCGCCGCTTGTGTTCTTGGCGGAGGCATCGATCATCACGGTCTGGCCCGCGGTGATCGTCGCCCCCGCATCGACCTGCGCGATCGAGTTGGTTCCCAGCATCGCGACACCCATCGACAGCAGCCAGGTGTTGGGGTCGATGTTGTCGAGGTTGCGGGTCAGGTTTTTGGCCGTCTGGGCCAGGGCGGTCGTGGTATTGGTGGTCGAGGTTTTCAGGGTGACCGAACCCGAGGCCGCGGTGATGGAGGCGTTCGACTTCAATTCGACGGTGGCGCTCGCGTCGGTGTAGCTGAAGGCCGCCGAGAGCCCACCGGACTGGTTCTGGATCCATTTTTCGCGCCAGGCCGCACCGATCAGGGCAGTCAGCGCACTGCCGAATACCGCCACGGATTCAGCGTAGGGTGTCGAATCGCTCTCAACCGTCACCGAGCCACTGCTGGTGATGGAACTGCCGCTGTCCATGGTGATCGTCGCGGTGGGTTGCTTGATGAGCACCGAGAACGGCAGGGCACCAAAGGCCGTATTGAAGTCGTTGTTCGGGATGCTGATGGCGGCCGAGGCATGAGGGTTGTTGGTGATGGCGTCCTCTTCGGCAACGGAATCGCCAGCCGACGACTGGATGTCGACGGACCCCCCGATGATGGTGACGTTGGAGCCAATCTGGATCGACGAGTTGGTCGCATGGTCCCGGATCATCTGCAGCAACGGAGTGGCGGTGCCGCTCTTTTGCACGTTATTGGCGGTCAGGGTGATCGCGCCATCCCCGTCCGAACTGCTCCCCGTGGCCAGCAGTTGCACCCCCGGTTGCAGCACGATCATCGGGCTGCTGAGCGAGATGCTCCCCGCCGCCCCCGAGGTGGAACTGGAGGAGATGATCACTCCCGACTCGATGGTGATCTGGTCGGAATCGGAGATCGAAAAATTCCCGTTGGCGTCGAAATAGCCGCTGAGATCGGTGCTGGTGGTGATGGTGGTCGTCAGCAGGGTGCGCGATTCCAGGCTGAGCACCGGCGACACCTGCCAGACGTGCCCCGCGGGGGCAGCCAGCCGCGCCCGGCGACCCCGCCTGGTGGGCCGACGTTCTTCCCTGAGGCGACGGGCCTGCTGCATCAGGCGCGTCCAGAGGCGACCCAATCCACGGCGATCAAAGCGGAAGAGATTCATCGGGGGCTTTCGTCAGGCAGAAACAGGTGGGAAACCGTGGAATCAATGTTTTGACAGGGTGAGTGCGGTGACTCAGTCACGCGGTGCTCTGGGGATCACCCCAGGAGCGGTCACGGGATCGAGCCGGTGCTGTGGTCGCGCGGTGGCGGGGCGGGTGGGTGACGCCAAGGCACTGAGGCCTGCCCCTCCGTGGGCCCAGGCCTGGCCAGCCGGAGCGTCGCAGGCCCAGGGCCGGGCCGAGAGGACTCGCCGGGCCGCAGTTGACCAGCCAGTCGGAACGAAGCGCACGCCAGCCGGGTCGCAGGGAGGCGAGTTGCCGCGCGTGCCAGGCCGGCGTCGGGGCCGCCGCTGTGAGAGTGGCCACTGTGACAGTTGCCACTGTGACAGTGGCCGCCGTGAGAGTGGCCGCCGTGAGAGTGGCCGCCGTGAGAGTGGCCACTGTGACAGTTGCCACGGTGACAGTTGCTACTGCGAGCCTGACCGCGCGGAGCGAACTTGGGAGCCCAGGGGAAACCGCGATCGGCGGCAGTGCCCGTGTCCCGGGATGGGGCTGCGGACGGATCGCCAACCGCAGCGTTCCGTACCTCGACCCCCTTCGGGATCCGCGACCTCGGGTTCTGTGTTGAACAGACTTGGTTCATCCGAGAACTCTTGGAAACGAGTTGCTGACCCGCGCGCAGCGGGTCCCGCCCTTAAGAACAAGTTTTTGAATCCGCGCGCCACCCGAAAAATGGAGAAAGATACCCAAATAATAAGAATGACTCAGATATACACCGAAATTGTCTAGAAAAAGATTCGCATGTCCCCTTGTCTCCTGAGTTGTTCC
>JBIKUY010000123.1:0-5983 GCA_044347355.1 Prochlorococcaceae cyanobacterium
GATCTCGACCTGCAGGTGCTGGCCGATCCCGCCGAGCCCCAGGTGCTGGTGCTGCCCCTTACCGCCGATGGCACCGTGCTCCGCCCGGAACGGATTGCCCAGGCCCTGGAGCGGGTGGGGCTCGCGCCGCGGGTGGTGCTGGATCAGGGGCAGTGGGGCAGGCTGGATCGGGCTGTGGTGATTCCCTGGCAGCCCCATCGATGAACCTGATCGCCGCTTACCGCAACGCGGGCTTCGAGGCCCTGGCCGACGGGGTGATGGCGTTCTTCGAGCGCCGCCCCGACCTGCAGCGCCCGGGGGTGGCCTTCGGGCCCGAGGGTGCGGGAGATCCCGCCACCGAGCCGGCAAAAGTCTCCACCGATATCAGTCTGGTGGCGATCGACCGCAGCGACCTGGAGGCCTTCGCCCTGGCCGAGGTGATCCTGCGGGGCGTGAACGCCGCCCTGGGCCAGTACCTCAAGGAGCGGCCGCTGCTGCGCGACTGCTGCCCCGAGCAGAGCCTGTTTGTGAATCCGATCTTCAACCTGCAGCGCTATGCGCCGGGGGAGGGTTTCAAGCGCTGGCACTGCGACTGGACCCTCAGCGATGAGGCCACCGAGCCCCAGGCGCGGGTGCTGGCCTGGATCCTTTACTGCAATCAACTGCCCGATGGCGGCACCGAGTTTCACTGGCAGGGGCACCACGAGGAGGCCGAGCGGGGCAAGCTGCTGATCTTCCCGGCAGGTGTGTCCCACATCCACCGAGGGCGGGTGAGCCAGGAGCACACCAAAACCATCGCCACCGGCTGGATCAATGCCGGCACGCTGGCGGCCTATCTGCAGCGGTTGGCAGCCTGAGCTCTACCTGCTGAACCCGGCTGGGTGCACCAACCTGCCCATTTGTGGTGCAGGGTCTGTGGCGGGCGATCGGTGTGTGAACCCTCACCGGACCAGCAAGGCAACGCCGCTGCTAGGGCTACCTTTTGGTGGCACCTGGTCTTGTCACAGTCATGTCCCTTCCTGGGATGTTCGCTTTGTTTTCCGCAGCAGATGTCGCCGCACTGATCGTTCCCTTCCTGTTCAAGTTAGTCGGTGCTGTTGCCCTTTGGATCGCCGGCGGCTGGTTGATCGGTCTGGCCCTCCGCCTGCTGCGTCGCGTGCTCAACAGGGGCTCCCTTGAACCGACGTTGATCAACTATCTGCTCAACATCCTCGGAGCTCTGCTGAGGGTGGTGCTGATCGTCGCCATTCTGGGCTTCTTCGGCATCGAAACCGCCAGCTTCGCCGCTCTGCTGGCCGGTGCCGGCGTGGCGATTGGCGCAGCCTGGAGCGGCATGCTCGGCAACTTCGCCGCTGGAGTGTTCCTGCAGATCTTCAGGCCGATCAACGCCGGTGACTACATCGATGCCGGCGGTGTGGAGGGCACGGTTGATGAGGTGGGCATGTTCGTGACCGCGATCACATCGCCGGACAACGTGCAGAACTTTGTGGGCAATGCCAAACTGTTCGGCGACACCATCAAGAACTACTCCACCAATCCATTCCGCCGCGTTGAGCTGGTGGCCCAGCTCGACAACAGCGCAGACGTGGGCCAGGCCATCAGCCTGCTGAAGGAGGGGATCAAACAGGTGCCCAATCAGGTTGAGGGGATGGAGGCCGATGTGGAGGTGCTGGAGTTCAGCGAGCGGGGCCCCCGCTTGGCTGTCCGCCCGTACACCCATACCGCCAACTACTGGCAGGTGTACTTCGACACCAATCGCATGATTGTGGAGGTGCTGGGCAAGGCCGGCTTCCCCGTGCCCCGGATTCCGGTGGCAATGCAGGGCAGTTCCACCAACTGATTCCCCTCCAGGCGGCGGGGCCCTTTGAGACGATGGGGCCCTGCCAGCTCCCTTCCCGTGCCCGAGGTCAACCTCCCCAAGACGTACGACCCGGCGGGCACCGAAGCCCGGTGGCAGCAGGCCTGGGAAACCTGCGGCGCCTTTCATCCCGACCCCGCTGCCCCAGGCGAACCGTTCTCGGTGGTGATCCCGCCGCCGAACGTGACCGGCAGCCTGCACATGGGCCATGCCTTCAACACGGCCCTGATCGACACGATCGTGCGCTTCCAGCGGCTGCAGGGCAGGAACGTGCTCTGCCTGCCAGGCACCGACCACGCCTCGATCGCCGTGCAGACGATCTTGGAGAAGCAGCTCAAGGCCGAGGGCAAACGGAAAGAAGACCTGGGCCGTGAGGCCTTCCTGGACAAGGCCTGGGCTTGGAAGGCCGAGAGCGGCGGCACGATCGTGGGCCAGCTGCGCCGCCTGGGCTACTCGGTGGATTGGCAGCGGGAGCGCTTCACCCTCGATGCCGGCTGCAGCGCTGCGGTGATTGAGGCCTTCAACCGCCTGCACGAGCAGGGCCTGATCTATCGGGGCGAATACCTGGTGAACTGGTGCCCCGCCTCCGGCTCGGCGGTGAGCGACCTGGAGGTGGAGATGAAGGAGGTGGACGGCCACCTCTGGCACTTCCGCTACCCGCTGACGGCCGGTGCCGCCACTGCTGCTGCCGCCAATGGCCGCGCCCACCTGGAGGTGGCCACCACCCGGCCGGAAACCCTGCTGGGCGACACCGCGGTGGCGGTCAATCCCGCCGATCCCCGCTACGCCGATCTGGTGGGCCACACCCTCACCCTGCCGCTGGTGGGGCGCGAGATCCCGATCGTGGCCGACGACCACGTGGATGCGGAGTTCGGCACGGGCTGCGTGAAGGTGACCCCCGCCCACGACCCCAACGACTTCGCCATTGGCCAGCGCCACGACTTGCCGCTGATCACGGTGATGGCCAAGGACGGCACCATGAACGAAGCCGCCGGCCGCTTTGCCGGGCTGGATCGCTTCGAGGCCCGCCAGGCGGTGGTGGCGGCGATGGAAGCCGAGGGCTTCCTGGTGAAGGTGGAGCCTTACCGCCACAGCGTGCCCTTCTCCGATCGCGGCAAGGTGCCGGTGGAGCCCCTGCTCTCCACCCAGTGGTTTGTGAAGACAGAACCGTTAGCGGCGCGCTGCCGTGAAGCCCTGGAGCAGGCCGATCCCCGCTTCGTGCCGGAGCGCTGGGCCAAGGTGTATCGCGACTGGCTCACCGACATCCGCGACTGGTGCATCAGCCGCCAGCTGTGGTGGGGCCACCGCATCCCCGCCTGGTTTGTGGTGAGCGAAACCGGCGGTGTGATCACCGACAACACCCCCTATGTGGTGGCTCGCAACGAGGCGGAGGCCCGTGCCAAGGCGGAGGCCCAGTTCGCCGGTGGCGTTCACGCCCATCCGGTGATGCTGGAGCAGGACCCCGACGCGCTCGACACCTGGTTCTCCAGTGGCCTCTGGCCCTTCTCCACCCTTGGCTGGCCCGATGAGGGCGCCGCCGATCTGGCTCGCTGGTATCCCACCAGCGTGCTGGTGACGGGCTTCGACATCATCTTTTTCTGGGTTGCCCGGATGACGATGATGGCCGGTGCCTTAATGAGCGATCGGGAAGGATCTGGAATCCCTTGGATTCCATTCAGAGATGTCTACATCCACGGTTTGGTGCGGGACGAGAACAACCGCAAGATGAGCAAATCGGCGGGCAATGGCATCGACCCGTTGCTGCTGATTGAGCGCTATGGCGCCGACGCCCTGCGCTTCGCCCTGGTGCGCGAGGTGGCCGGTGCGGGGCAGGACATCCGCCTCGATTACGACCGCAAGAGCGACACCTCTGCCACGGTGGAGGCCTCGCGCAACTTCGCCAACAAGCTCTGGAATGCCACCCGTTTCGCGCTGATGAATCTGGGTGGTGAGACGCCCACCACCCTGGGGGAGCCTCAGCAGGACCAGCTGGAAAGTGAAGATCGCTGGATTCTTTCTCGTCTAGCCCGCACCAGCTCCCAAGCTGCTGAACTTTATGCCAGTTATCGCCTTGGTGAAGCGGCAAAGCTGCTCTACGAATTTGCCTGGAATGATCTCTGCGATCAGTACATCGAGTGGTCTAAGCCCCGCCTGGCTGGCAACGACATGGTGGTCCGCGATGTTGCACGTCGCGTGTTGGTCTGCAGCCTGGAGTCGCTACTGGTCATGCTCCATCCCCTGATGCCCCATCTCACTGAGGAGCTTTGGCATGCCCTCAGCGGCGCCGGCCCAACGGAGTTCCTGGCTCTGCGGCGATGGCCCCGGCCGGTCGCCGAATGGCTTGACCCCGACCACGAGAGCGCGTTCCAGTTCGGGATTGACGCCGTGCGCGCAATCCGCAACCTGCGGGCCCTCTCAGGGGTGAAACCCGCCGAGAAACTCTCGGTGGGCATTCACACCACCAACCCGGAACGGCAGAAGTTTCTTCTGGCCAACCAAGAGAAAATCACCCGGTTGGTGGGGGGCTCCAGCCTGCATTGCGAGCCCGAACCGACACCGGGTCAGCTGCTCGGCATTGTCGATAGCGATGGCCAAGTCGGCATCACCGTGCCACAGCAGAGCCTCGATGCGCTGCGTGGCCGCTTGGAGAAAGACCTGGCCAAGGCCGAGAAGGAGATCAAGGGCCTGGCTGGCCGCCTGGCCAACCCGAACTTCGCTGATAAGGCCCCGCCTGAGGTGGTGGCTGAATGCCGCACCAACCTGGCCGAGGCCGAGGCCCAGGCGGATCTGGCGCGTCAGCGCCTGGCGGATCTCGGCTAATCGGGGCAGCCCGGACTCCTCCCCAGGGCGATGGCCGGCCAATTCAGCCCCAATGCCAATAACCTGGAAGCTCTAGGGGGGGCAGGCTGGCGAGCTGTTCTGGGATCTGCTCGGCCTGACGGAGAGCCTGAATTTTGATCCTTGATCCCTGTCTCCATCCTCGTTGCTGTCACCATCCTCGTTGAAGGTTGCCAGTTGCGCTGCCGTCGCGGGGACGATGAGCCTTCTTCTTGGGGTGGGTCAGCATGGGTGCTCTGCTGAACTCTGCGCCTGCGGCTGTGTCTGATCGCCTGTCTAGCCAAGGGCGTGGGGTCGGTCGCCGCCTCCGGGCTGTTCCAGCCATCCCCCCGGAGATCATCGGGCGGCTGCAGGCGCTGGAGGCTGGCGACCTCAGCCTGCGCTTTCAGCCCATCCTGCTGCTGCGCGATCCCGGCCGGATCGCCCTGGAACTGCTGGTGCGTTTCCTGCCGCCTGAGCTGGCGGCTGCCGGTACCGGGGTGGTGGTGCAGTGGGCCCATGACCTCGACCTGGTGCATTGCCTTGATCAGCTGGTGATCCAGCGCCTCGCAGAGGTGCATCAGGCCTTGCGGGAGCTCGGACCGCTGGCCCAGCGGATCGATTACATCAGCGTCAACATCAGCTCAGGTTCGGTGGCGACCCCTGAACGGCAGGAGGCGCTGATCGCCATGCTGCGCGATCAGCGCGTGGATCCAGATCTGTTTCGCCTCGAACTGGCGGAAACCACGGCGATGGATGTTGCGCCTGGCGTGGATGAAATGCGCACTGTGTCGCAGCGCTTGATGGAGGAGTTGGGCATCCGCCTGCTGGTGGATGATTTCGGCTCCGGTCTTTCCAATTACAGGCGCCTATGTGAGGCCTGGTACGACGCCATCAAGCTCGATCTGGAGCTTGTGCGAGGGATTTCTACCTCCCTCCGCCTGCAGACCTTTGTGGGGTCCTTGATCGAGGCCGTGCATGGCCTGGGCAACACGGTGGTGGCGGAGGGGGTTGAGCAGCATCGCGATCTGGAAACCCTGTTGAGGCTGGGGGTGGATGCGGTGCAGGGCTATTTGATCGCGCCGGCTTTGCGCTGGAGTGAACTGGTTCCCTTTCTTGAGGGAAGTCCCTGGCTGGATCTGGGTTTTCTGCCGGCCCAGCGGGCCAGGATTGCACGCGCCGATGCTCAGCTCACTGCTCCTCTCAGGCCTTCCCCCCTCACGGATGCAGCTCAGGGCCGTGTGCCGCTCGAGCGCTATGTGCTGGAGCACTGGGCCAATCTGCGCAGCTTTGAGGAGGTGTTATTGCTCTACGTGCAGGAGTTGCGGG
>JBIKUY010000109.1:0-6336 GCA_044347355.1 Prochlorococcaceae cyanobacterium
CCTTTCATCAAAGCCTGACATGAATTAGCAGGCAGAACAATCATGCGTACTGAACTTGATCAGAGTTTGCACTGAGCTTGCTGTCAATGATTTTGGTGCCAAGGAAATTGATGTCAATGAATACCTCCAAGCATTCATTTCAACTGTGATGCCCACTGTGGTGCCAAGGGTGCCAGAACCAAAAACCGATGGAGATCTGCTGCAGTTCAAAGGCGAATCAGCTGGTGTGGTTGCCAGCTGCCGCACCCTGACACCGCCCATTGTGTGGGCGCTGAACGTTCTGGTTCCCCTACGTTCTTCACTCCATTGGCGGCACCGCTGCTCCAGCCGCTCGATTGCTCCAGCCGCTCAATCTCCCAGCCGTGTTGCACGCAACGCAGCACCGGCTGGCCTGGCCTGAAGAACTCATGTTCAGGTTGCTGATGACCTTGGCCTCTGTCGAGCCCCTGCGGCTCCCACGAGGAAGGGTGAATGTCGGTTCTCATGTCAATCCAGAAGGGCGTGCACCACCTGGGTGGGGAGGCCCGAATCGACCGGTTCAGCTGTCCCCTCCCTGGCCACCATCCACCACCGCGACATTGAGCACACCGGGAGAGAACGACGACCCCGCAACGACAACCTTCAGCCAAACCATCGCAATTCGAACCATGCTCAGCCTGCGTTCCTCCTCTCCTTTCGATCTGTTCGATTGTCTGGAGCAACTGCTCAGCCAGCAGCTGCACAGCACCGAGCGGGTGCCCGCCGCCGAGGTGCACGAGAGCGCCGAGGCCGATGAACTGGTGCTCGAACTGCCTGGTGTCGACAAGATCGCCATCGAGGTGTAAGCCACCGATCGCCCGCTGGTGGTGAGCGCTGAGCGCCGCAACCTGCGCCAGCAGCCAGCCAATCCCCAATCTGAGGCCAATGCCGAGGCCATTAGCCCAGCCCCCGACTCCAGCCGGGGGCTTTTTGTTGGTGAGCGCTGCCGTGATCATCCTGGTGACAGACGAGAGGGCTCAGATGGAGTTGCTCAGCAGCGTGTTTACCGATGGTGGCTGGATCCCACGGCGCTACACCGCAGAGGGAGAGAACCTTTCCCCTCCCCTGCATTGGCAAGGTGCACCCGTTGGAACGCAGGTTTATTCCCTGATCTTGGACGATCCCGATGCTCCAGCAGGCCTGTGGATTCACTGGGTGCTTTACAACATTCCAGCCAGCGTGACCGCGCTGCCCGAGGGGGTGGAGCGCCACGACCAGCTGGCCAACGGAGCCCGCCAGGGCCGCTGTTGGGGCGTGGACCACTTCAGCCGTCACGGCTACCAGGGGCCCCAACCCCCGCCCGGTCCGCCGCACCGCTACTGCTTCCAACTGGACGCCCTGGATGCGCCGCTCGCGTTGCCACCCGGGGCTACGGCAGCCGTCGTGCGCCAGGCCCTGCCCCCCCACCGACTGGCCCAGGCCGAACTGATCGGTCGGGTTCAACATCACAGCGGCCGCTGAATCCACCATGACCCCATCCCTGCGCCACGGTCTGCGGCTGATCAGCCTCTGGTTGGCATGGCTGCTGGCCATGTTGTTTCACGTTGATCTGGGCTTGATGCCGCTGTTTCACGGGCAGTCAGCGGAAATCCACAGCCACCTGCAGCAGGAGCTGTTGCCCTGGCTATTTGGCGCCATGCTCGGCTACTTCCTGCTCCCTCTATTCACCATCGTGCTGATCGCCTATGCCTGCACTTCAGCGGCTCCTGGCCGGCGCTGGAGGGGCGTGCGGCGTTGGCATTTCTGGTTCAGCGTGGTGTATTCGATCACCAACCTGCTGCACCTGATCGCCGACATCGTGGTGCCGGATGCTCGACTCGATCAGGTGTTCCTGATGGTGGGTATGGTTGTGTTTGGCCTGCTGATCAACCTGGAGGGTTGGCACTGGTGGCGTGATGAACAGTCGCCCACGAAACCATCAACACTGAAACCGTAAACATTCAAACCGTAAGCATTGAATCTGAACTAATCGTCCCGCAGCAGCCCCAACACCAGCTTCGCGCTGATCCCCCTGAGGCCAGATCCCCTGATGCCAAATCCCCCTGAAACCAAATCACCCGTTGGCCAGATCGCCCAGCTGAACCGCTGAGGGCAGGGCTGGGGAGGTCGCCCTACCGGGCCCCCGATCAAGGGGCCGACTCCTCGGACGGCACAGGCGGCGGCGGTGCGATGGGTGGCGGAGTGGCCATCGGTGGTGGCGGTGCCATGGCGGGCGGCGGTGTCGCATCCTGGGCCGGCGTGGCTTCTTCGCTGGGCGTCTCTGGCGGGGGAGGCTCGGTGACCAGCGCCTCCTGTTCAAGCTGCTCCAGCTGCTGACGCAGCCGTTTGGCTTCCGGCGCCGCGAAGCTGCGCGGCGCGATGGCGTCAAGCTCCCGGCTGGCCATTGCCACCAGGCTCGCCCGCTCCTCCCCGCTGCTCTCTCGTGCCGTGGCCAGGGACTTGGTCACCTTCTCCAGACGCTGAACATCGTTGTTCTCCTCGGCCAGCACGCCTCTGGCGTCCCGGGCCACCTGATCGAACCATTGGCGCCGTTGCTCCTGTTCGGGCGTCAGCCTGGCGCTGGCGAGCACGAGCAAGTGCCGCTCCAACTCCATCAGCGCCCGCTCGTAGGCCCGCAGATTGTCGGCCTGGCGGAGATCCTGTTCAGCCCGCTCAGCCGCCTGCAGCACCTGGAGCAGCCCACCGGCAACCTGGGCGCCGGGACACAGGCCCACCAGGGCGCAGAGCTCTGTGCTGCGCAGCACCACCACACCGCCTGCCACCACCAGCGCCGTAACCAGGGCGAGCAGCACCAGGCTGCACCCGGACACCCCACGCTCCTGGGGCCGTGCCAGGGGCGCTGGCTCGGCCGGCCAGACAGGCGCTGGTGGCGGAGGCGGTTGCGGGTGGGGCTGGGGCTGGGGCTGGGAGGGGGGAGGTGTCCAGGCCGGTGATGGCGGCGGCGCTGTGAGCTGATCAGCAGCAGCAGGCCAGGCATCCAGGCCAGGTCGAGGGGGGCTTGGGGCCTGGGCTTGGCTGGGTGGAGCCACTGCGTCCAGGGGCCCCACCCAGCCAGGCGGGAGATCCAGGAAGCCATCCAGCAGCTCAGCGAGTGCTGCAATCACCTGGCGCGAGAAGGTGGCCTCCATCTCTTGCAGCAACGCGTCCCGCTGCACAGCGCCTCGGCCACTGCCGGCCTTGGGAACCAGAGCCTGAAAGGCCGGCCGGGTGACCAGATCCTTCAAGGGCAGCAGCAGCTCCTGGTGCTCCGCCGCCAGATCTGCCACCAGGCCCTGCAGACGGGCAGGAGCGGAGATGGCTCCATTGCTTTGGCGCAGGGTGTGGGCCAGGCGCTGACCCAGCTCCCGCCACTGCGGCTGCCCACTGCCCTTCACCCGCTGCCCAGAGCGCACTGCCTCCAGCATGGCCTGCCACTGGGCTCAGGTCTGCCCTGCTGCTGCTGCCATGTACTGCCCCCACAACTCGGCCACCAGGGCGCCGCTGGCAGCCGCCGCCGGCTTGTTGTCGTCATTTCCCATCCAGATCGCGGTGAGCAGATCCATCGCCGGCGAATAGCCGATGAACAGCACATCCACGCCATCGTTGGTGGTGCCGGTCTTGCCGCGGGCATCAGCCACAACCCCCGCAGCCTGGCCCGTTCCCCTCACCACCGCGGCCCGCAGCATCCGGTCCATGGCGGCGGCATGCTCTGCCGCCAACACCTGGCGTGGCTTCTCCCCGAGAGCAACCGTCACCCCTTGCTCGGGGCACTGCTCCAAACTCTCCAGCGACTGACAGATGCCCAGGTCGTAGATGCGGGTCACGCCATGCATCGGCACCCAGCGGCCGCCGTTGGCCACCACCGCATAGGCCCGGGCCAGCTCGTAGAGATAGGTTTCGCGGCCGCCGAGCATGGCCGAATAGTCGGCATCCAGGGGGGTGCTGATCCCCATCTGCCGCGCCAGGCGCACCACTTGATTCAGCCCTGCCCGCTCCGCCACCCGCAACGCCACCACGTTTTCTGAGTGGGCCAAGCCATCGATCACGCTGATCGGCGCGCCGCTTCGGCGACAGCCGGCCACGTAGCTCAAGGGGGAGCAGTCCACCAGCTCCTGCTCCTGCAGGCCAGCCTGCAAGGCGGCCAGAAAGGGAAACAGCTTGAACGTTGAGCCCGGCTGACGCAGGGCCTGAACCCGATCAAAACTGGAGCGCTCGTAGTTGCCGCCACCCACATAAGCCAGGATTTCACCGCTGCTGGGCCTCAGGCTGATCAGGGCACCCTGGCCCAGGCCCACCGCCGTGGCCGGACCCTCCAGAAAGCGCCGCAGCTGCCGCTGAGCCAGGGCCTGCAGCTGCGGGTTGATCGTGCTCACCGCCACGTAGTTGCCGCCTTCCGTGCCGCCCAGATTGAGGCCATACCGTGTCCCCTCCAGCTCGCCGAGCACGTAGTCAGAAAAGAAGGGGTAGCTGGTGATCGACGACTCGCGGCAGGCCGAGGGGTCGATATTCAGCGGCTGACGCTGGGCATCCCGCAGGCCTTGATCCCCGAGATACCCCTGGCCATGCATCAGCTCCAGCACCAGATTGCGGCGCTTCACGGGCAACCAGGGGCCGGAGCGCACCGCTGCGATCCGCTGCCGCTGTTGCGCGCTGAGTTCGCCGCCGCGCTTGGTCAGGGCCGCTTCCAGCTCCGCCGCCTCCTGCTCCTGCCTGGGGGCATGGCAAGGGCTGTAGCCATTGGGGCTGGGCAGCAGGCCCACCAGGAAGGCAGCTTCCGCCACATCCAGATCACGGGCTGACTTGCGGAAATAGAGCTGGGCCGCCTGCTCAAACCCATCGGTGCCAAGCCCCAGGTGGGCCCGGTCGAGATACATCTTCAGGATGCGGTTTTTGCTGTAGCCCACCTCCAGCTGCAGGGCCACCCACAGCTCGCGCAGCTTGCGCGTGAGGGTCACGTCGCGGCCCACATCCGGGTAGTAGAGCCGCGCCACCTGCTGGGTCAGCCCACTGCCCCCGCCCGTCCCCAGCAGGGCGGAGCGCAGCGTGCCGAACAGGTCGATGCCGCTGTTCCAGCCAAACCGCGCTTCTTCCGAGGCCAGCAGCGCCTGGCGCAGATGCAGGGGATAGTCGTTCAGCGACGGCAGGGCCGTGGCCGATCCCTGCTGGGCGTCGATCTGCTGGCCGCCTGCCGAAAGGATCTTCACCGGGCCATCAATCACCCGGATCTTCGAGCCGCCGGCGGCGGTGGCCGCCAGCAGCATCCCCGTCGCCAGCAGCGCGGAGCCCACCAAGCTCGCGAGGCCCAGACCATGGACCCCCAACTCCAGGGCGCTGCGGCGGTGGTGATACCGGAGCACGGGCGTGTTGCCCTTGAGCGAGGAACCCAGCGCCACCGCGTCGCCATGGCGCAGCACGATCGAGCGGATCCGCCGGTCGCGGTGAAACAGCCCGTTGCTGGAGTCGAAATCCACCAGCGTGTGGTCGCGATCACTGGGTCGTCGCCGCTCGAGCACGGCGTGCACCCGGCTGAGGCTGGGGGCATCGAGGGCCAGCTCACAGGCCGGGTCACGGCCGATGCGGACCCGCCCATCCCCGAGCTGCAGCCGCCGCACCAGATGCTCGCCCTGCCACAGTTCGGCCCAGGCCTGGTGGTGGCGCACCGCGCCCCATGCCTGGCGGATCGCCGTCAGCCGCCCCGCCCCACAGGCCTTCACCAGCTCCTGCCAGAGGCGCTGCCGCGATGGGCTGGACATGGGCGAAGGCGCCTCCATTGCGGGGCGATGGCAACCCGGGACTGGCCCCAAGCTACGGGCCTACCCTGGCCCCAATTGCTGGAGCGGTGCGTGGGCGAACCGCGGGATCCCTGGGAGCCCTTTCGCTTCTGGTTGGCCTTCACGCTGGCCGTGTATGCCTTTCGGGCCCTGTTTGCCGCCCAGTGGCCCGGCGCCATCCCCGGCTGGGTGTTGCTCACCCTCCTGCTCGTGGCCCTGGCCCTGGCTAGCAAGGCGCTGCTCTTCCCCGGCCGGGTGCAGCCCTTTCGCCAGGGGGATGGCGGCTTCTGGAATGATCTGTGCGACGACTGGCAGCTGTGGTGGAAGCGCCGTCGGGGTGAGGAATGACAGCGGCCGCCCTGCTGCAGTTGCGCGATGCACCCGAGAAATGCCTGCGGCTCAATCCATCCCAGCCCCTCACCATCGGCCGTGCCAGCGGCAACCGGCTGGCCCTGCCCTCCCAGGACGCGGTGTCTGACCATCACGCCGTGGTGCGCTTCTCCCGCCGTCATGGCTGGCTGGTGTGCGACTGGCAGAGCAGTGATGGCACCTATCTGGAGGGGGAGCG
>JBIKUY010000110.1:0-6317 GCA_044347355.1 Prochlorococcaceae cyanobacterium
CCAATTACTGATACGACCAACCATGATTACGTCAAACTCAAACGCCAGAGAAACGGCCAACTTAAGGGCTTCTTTAGAATGACCAGGCCAAACAGACAAGGGTCGATGAAAGATCTCATCTGGCACCCCTGAAAGCTCCTTAATCAGCGCAAGATCGCTCTCAATCTGGGATGGAGGGCTATAAACTTCTGCCGCAAAACGCGCATTGTTATAGCCACTTAGTTTATTGGAGAACGCTTCGTTCGTCCCTATCGGCCAGGAAACAGAAGCTGCCAGTTCCAAGGTTCCCGCATCAAGAGGCTCAACCCCACTAAGACAGGAAATCAGAGCTTTGGCTTCTGAACCGTTAACTGCAAAGACTGCCAGTCGCTCACCCGGGAATACAGAGAGCGAAAGATTGCGAAATGCCGGATAACGATGATTCGCCCCCTCCACCACATCCTTGGACGCCGCCTTCAGTTCCAGCACGGGTTGCAGGGATGAACTGGGAGACACCGGATTGGCTGAAAGCCCATGGGCTGAGCGCAGAACCATGGCCAATCCGGACAACCCGAAACCACAGGGGCCAACTTACCGTGGCATCCCCAGTGGTTAAGTCATGCGTGAGCTCCGCCGCCGTCAGGTGCTCACCGGCCTCACCTGCACTGCCTTGGTCAGTCTGCTGGCCAGGGAGCAGATGGCCCAGAGCCGCCCCTCCAACACAGATGGACGGCTGATCAGCCTGCCGTTTGCCTCTGGGGAAGGGGGCTACAGCTGCTATCGCACCCCTGGACTGGCGGTGAGCAGTCAGGGCATGGTGCTGGCTTTCTGCGGCGGCCGGGTGGACAATTGCCGCGACGAGGGGAATATCGACGTATTGCTGCGCCGCTCCAGCGATGGCGGCCGCAGTTGGGGGCCGCTGCAAGTGATCGCCAACGACGGGCCCAACCCCTGCAAAATTCCCTTACCTGTCGTACTGCCAAACGGGCGGATCCTGCTGCTGTGGATGTGGAATGCCTCGGTGCAGCGGGAAAGCGAGCGTGGCAAGCGCTTTCTGAGGATCACCCACTCCGACGATGACGGCCTGAGTTGGGCCGCCTCCCGCGACATCACCGACCAGGTGCGGCTTCCCGGATGGAAACCCTGGACTGGCATCGGGCCGGGGCACGGGATTGTGAAACAGCTGGCGCCCGCCGCAGGCCGGATTGTGGTGCCGGCGCGCCACAGCCTTCCGGGCAGAGGCACCGCATCACACCTGTTGCTCTCCGACGACGGCGGCGACAGCTGGCGGGTGGGCGCCATCGCCGGTTTCCGTCCTACCAGCGAGTGCGCGGTAACCGAACTTGGCGATGGCAGCCTGATGCTGAACAGCCGCAGCGGCGGCCAGCGGGTGGTCAGCATCAGCCGCGACGGCGGCGAGACCATGACGAGCAGCCGGCCAGACCCCCAGTTGATTGAACCGGCCAACGGCTGCCAGGCCAGCCTGCTCACCTATGCCTTCACTGGCAACCAACAAGCCATGGTGCTGTTCGCCAACCCAGCGGATCCGCTGCACCGCACCAACGGCCGGCTGCGCCTGAGCCGAGACAACGGACGCCGCTGGAGCCGGGGATTCGGCTACGGCCAGGGGCCAGGCAGTTTCAGCGGCTACAGCGACCTGGCCCGCTTTGCAAATGGCGATGTGGCACTGCTGGTGGAATCGGGTGCCAGTTATCACAAGGTTCGTGGCGCGGAGCGCGAACGCAACCGACAGCAACTGGATGGCAGGGGAGATCGCCGTCACGACGGCATCGCCTTCCAGAGGATTCCCTTTGCGTTGGTGGCTCAGGCCTGATCAGCCGCCGAGGTCTCCCTCAGCCCCACGACGATCAGTTGATCGACCAGGGCCAACAACGTGTTGCGCTCCTCGCGACTGCGGGGCCGCATCGGCATGGCAGGGGGCGTGGGCCGGGGAAACAGCTCACGCCAGCGACAGCCCCACACACGCTGGGCAAAAAGGTCGTTGCTGGCTCCATAGCGCTGCTCGATTTTGTTCAACAATCCCTCATTGAGACCTTGAAAAGGTTCAGCCGGCCAGCCCTGCTCCACGGCCAGCCTCTCCAATTGCTCGCGGATGCTGGTCTTGCAGACGCCGCTGCTCCAGGCCTGAGGATGGTGCTCAGCCAACTGATCCGCGATGCGCTGGGCAATCCAGATGGCCTGCCAGCCTGGCTGCACATTGGGCTGTTGCTCGAGCGGTTGCAGACCCACGAGATCAGATAGGCCCATAGCCTGCAACAAGCGCTCACAGGGGTCGGCCTCACAGGACCGAAAAGGCAGGAAGTGGCAGTTCACTTCGGGCCGGTCGAGAGCCTCGCCGAACAACTCCAGGTAGTCGCAACTGCTCTCGCCTCCAGCACGCAGGGTCTGCTGCACGTAGCGCGGAAAGGGGATCGAGAGATAAAAGCGCTTCAGCAGCTGGGTGTAGCGCGAGTTGAGGTAGGTGGGCTGGTCACGGACGAAAGCAACCATGTCCAGGGCCACGCCCATGTGATCGAGCAGTTGGAGCAGGTCGCTCAACACCGTGCCAGCTCCAATGCGGCTCCGCTGAGCAAGCACCAGGGACAGGATTTCCGCCGACACGAGTGCACGGCATTGGTCGCGTTCGGCCTTCTTCAGCAGGCGCTCCCAGGGCTGCAGATCGCCGTTGCGCAGGGCTTTCACCAACTTGAGGTGATCGCAGCGGCGACGGGGATAGAGCAGATGGTGCTGACGGAGGAAGGGCTGATTGCCCTTAAGCCGGTGCTGGATATAAGTGGAGGCCGTCTTGTGGATACCCACATGCAGAACCAGGGAGCGTGCGGCCACCCAATGCCCAAGATTCACTGAGGCCGCAGCCTAGACCTGAAGTGCCAGCCAGGCCTCAGCGCGGCGGTGCAGCCCGCGCTGACAACGGCGCTCCAGACGATCGAGCAGTTGCTGCAGAGCGATGTGGAGTACGGGCCCTGCCACGGCCACCGCAGCCGCCGGCAGCTCGGCCCACACCAGGGCCTCGGCTTCCAGCAGAGCCGGTTGCTGAGGGCCATCCGCTGCGGCAGGGCTGGTGCGCAGCCGCGCCTCCAGGCCGAAGCTGAGGTGCTCCTGCCAGGACCCCAGACCATCGACCCGCGATTCGAGCTGTTCAATCAGCAACTCCCCCTCACGAAAACCAGCCCGCAACAACACCCGCGGCTGCAAGGTCCAGCCGACAACGCCATAGGGCCTGGAGGTGTAGGTGTAGGTGTCGTCGCCGGCGCGCTGCAGGCGCTTCGGATCCAGCAATCCCCTCAGGGGCCGCAGCGGCTTGGCCAAAAAGGCCTCCAAATGAACCGCGTTGGGCTCGGGACTGAACCGCACCTGGCAGATGCGACGCTGTTCAAGCTTCATGGAGCCGAATCTGCCGCGGGAGCAGGGCTGGCGGCCAGGATGTCGTCCAGCTCGCACACCGGGAAGCGGTTGATCGTGCGCAGGGCCCGGCGGGCGTTGTCGCGCAGCTGCTGGCTCACGACCTCGCAGTAAGGGATCTGGGCCAGCAGGTCCACGGTGCGGCGCAGCACCCGCACCACATCGCCCTCATCAAGGGAAGTGTTGGCAATCACATCGCTCCAGCTGGCACCACTGGCCCAGGCATGAACCAGACCGGTGAGTTCTGGCTCCCACCAGAGCGGAAAGGTCACCTTCGCCCGCTCCTGCTGGCGATCCAGCTGACGGCGGATAGAACGCAGGTCGTGCAGAGCCTCCTCCACCGATGGGGGCGGCGACCAGGCGCACCACAGATCGGGACGGCTCACCTCGGTGGAGATGGCCTCCAACACCGCCGCAAGCTCGGCGGGGTCGAGGGCATCGAGGTGACCGCTCATCAACGCCAGCCCCAGCCACAGTTCGTTATCGCCGCGCAGGGCCGCCACGGTGCGCCCCACCTCGGTGGGCTCCAGACCATCGGAGCCTGCCAGGGCGCCGAAGTGGCGAAGCACCTCGATCAAGGCGAGAAAGGTGTCCCAGTGGCGGTTTGAGCGGAAGTGCAGCAAGCGCTGCCTCTCCTCGATCTCCAGTTGGAGTTCCTCCATGCGGCGGTGGTGTTTCTTGAGCTGACGGCGGTCACCCCAGCGGTGGGCCGGATGGAGCTCCAGCTCCTCTTCCAGCTGCTGCACGAGCAGTGCCTGCTCCTGGACCTCGCCGGCCAGGTCGTACTGAGGGGTGGCCATGTCGTGGCGGCGGGCCATGGAGGCCACCGCCAAGGCCAGGCCGCCACTGGCCTGGTTGCCGTGGTGGTACTCGCCGGCGCGGTGCAGCTCTGGCGCCCCGATCTGGCTCACCTGCAGACAACTGAGCTCGGCATGGAGGCTCACCACGGCGCTGCAGGGCACCAGGATCCAGAGGTTGTCATCGGTGAGGCACTTGAGCAGGGGGAACTGGCCCGGGCCCTTCACTTTCTCCACCAACACCGCAGGCGTGATCCGTCCCTTGAGCGGCGGTGCCTTGAGGCTGAGCAGGCTGCCCTCGCTGGCGAATTGCAGGGCCAGGGTGAGCTCATTAGCCACGGTTTCCTCGGCCTGGTGCTGCAGCGTGCGCAACAGGCGTCGCTCCTCACGCAGACGGCCGCGCCTTTTTTCGTAGTCCTCAAAGTCGTCCCAGGGCACCTCACCGCCTCCAGCTCCCGTCTCAAGAGAGAAGAGCTGCTGCTGCAACTCGGCGATGCGCTCCTGGTCGTCCTTGAGGTCGAGGGTGGCCAGATAGCGGCCGAAGCTGCGCTCCACCAGCTCCCGGGCCTTGGCCAAGTCGTAGCGCTGCAGCAGGTTGAGCACCATGCCGTAGCTGGGGGTGAACTGACTCACCAGCGGATCAGCCGGTGCGGTGGCCAGCTGGCCCGCCTCCCGCACCCCCTCAAAGCGGCTCTGCACAGTCACCACATAACCCTGGGAGTCGAGTCCGCGCCGGCCGGCCCGACCCGCCATCTGCAGGAACTCACTGCCCATCAGGGGCCGGTGGCCCCGCTCGGTGCGCTTGGAGAGCGCCGAGATCACCGTGGTGCGGGCCGGCATGTTGATGCCGGCGGCCAGGGTTTCGGTGGCAAACACCACCTTGATCAGCCCCTGCTGGAAGAGCTCCTCGATCAGCTCTTTCCAGGCCGGTAGCACGCCAGCGTGGTGGGAAGCGATGCCACGCAACAAGGGTTCGTCGTGGCCTTCGCGCACCGCCTCTGGACTGGCGGCCACGAAGGCTTCCAGCCGTGTGCGGATCCGGGCCTGCTCGTCGGGAGTGACCAGGCAAAGCTTGCCCAGATCACGCACCCCCTTATCGCAACCGCGGCGGCTGAAGATGAAGTAGATGGCCGGCAGCATGTCGCGCTCAGCCATCTGAGCCACCACAAACCCGAGCGGCGGGGCCTCCGGCTGGGGCGGCTTGGGCGTTTTTGGCCCCTTGCGGCGGGTGCCCTTGGGGGCGCGCCACACCTTGCAATTGGGGTGAAGGCCGGTGCCGTCCTCGTTGAGCAGCGGGTGCAACCCCTTGGCACTACAGAAGCTGAAGGCGAGGGGCACCGGCCGGTGGTCGCTGTGCACCAGCTGAGTGGGGCCATGCACCGCCTCAATCCAATCGGTGAGCTGGCCGGCATTGGCCACCGTGGCCGAGAGCGCCACCAGCTGGATCGACGGCGGGCAGTGGATGATCGATTCCTCCCACACAGTGCCCCGCTGGGAGTCATTCATGTAATGGCACTCGTCGAGCACCACCGCCTCCACGCCCTCCAGGGGGTCGTTGTCAGGGTGGTCGATCTCCGCATAGAGCATGTTGCGGAAGATCTCGGTGGTCATCACCACCACCTGGGCCTCTCGGTTGAGGCTGAGGTCGCCGGTGAGCAGGCCCACCCGCTCAGCGCCGAACTGCTGACGGAAATCGCGCAGTTTCTGATTGGAGAGCGCCTTGAGCGGCGTTGTGTAAAACACCTTGCGCCCGTGGGCCAGGGCCCTGTGGATGGCGTACTCGCCCACCAACGTCTTGCCGCTGCCGGTGGGGGCACTCACCACCACCGAGTGGCCCTGGTTCAGGGCATCGATCGCCTCGAGCTGAAAGGGATCGAGCGGGAAGGGGAAGATCGCTGCTGAGGACAACCCCACGGCACGACCGCTCGAAGAGGGACTAGTCAAGGATCCACCATCAGCCAAACCACTCTCGCGCATCACGCTGCCAGCCACGCCACTAGCAATCAATAACCCAGAGCTGCACGATGCTTTGCACACACAGATTGAGATTCACGAATCAAGAAGTCATCAACCCTACCCACCCTTGAACATCACCCCCGACCACTAACTCAAACACCA